>NZ_JBEOPJ010000014.1:0-135650 GCF_040309945.1 Shewanella sp. AC34-MNA-CIBAN-0136
CACAATGTAGAACTGAAATTTATTCAGCCTGGCAATCCACAGCAGAATGCCTATGTAGAACGCTATAATCGGACTGTACGATACGAATGGCTGAGCCAATATCTTTGGAATAGTATTGCCGAGGTACAGGAACATGCGACACAATGGCTATGGTTTTATAACAATGAAAGACCCAATACAGCAATTGGTGGTGTCCCACCAAAGCAAAAACTGGCACTAGTGGCCTAAGTCTCTACTTTTGACCTCAGCTAAAAATGGGGAGATTACCCTCTGCCGTTGCTCAAATAGGGTGTTTTTGTTTCATTGTTGAAATAAGGACATCTCTCTTATTTCAACAATGTGTCGTAAACTCAAAAATCTCAGTGATTTTGGTTGATCACGAATAAGAAAAGTACTATTTATCTCAATCCAATTAGTAAACCAAGTGACAGGTTGGTAAATTATTTTTTTCTAAATAATTCTGGTGGTATTCCTCGGCAATGTGGAATGTTTGTATCGGTACAATTTCAGTCACAATATGACGCTGTCCCCATTTACCGCTTCGTGCTAATGCCAGCTTTGAGCTTTCAGCTTGGGCTTTTTGCTCTTTATCGTGAAAAAAAATCGTGCTGCGATATTGAGTACCAATGTCACCGCCCTGCATATTCAGCATGGTTGGGTTGTGATTTTTCCAAAAAGTGTCCAACAAGTCGTCGTAACTGACGATTTCTGGATCAAACTCAACTTGAACCACTTCTGCGTGACCAGTTGAACCCGTCTTCACTTCTTTATATGTGGTCGCACTGTCTTTGCCACCCATGTAGCCACACGTTGCGTTACTGACGCCGTTAATTTCACGGAAAAAATATTCAACACCCCAAAAACAGCCTGCACCAAATGTTGCTAACGCCATGACATACCCTTAAAACAAATTATAGAAGTCTAGATGGCTACAATTGTGTTGAATATTGTGTAGTTTTGCAAGCAAACTTTTATTAATAAATAAATCTAACATATGCCACCAATAAAATAGCGTTTGGCTATGATAGAATCCGCGACAATAGGCAGTAATAGTTAACATCGTTTTACGTCAAAGTTAACTACGCCATATAATAATGAGACAAGGAGTTGATAGTGTTATCTGACCTGATGATAAACCATGATTTTTTAGCCTATACCTTAGCCAATCCAAATCAATTACCTGAAGCATCTGATTTTATGTTGGCAGATCATACCCGTGTAGATGTATGGGATACGGGAGTGATTGTATTTACTCCGGCTAATGCAACCAAAGATATCGTGCTGTCTTGTGCTGTGCACGGTAATGAAACTGCACCGATTGAAATCTGTAATCAACTCATTAAAGATTTGCTCAGCCAACGAATTGTTGCCAAGCAGCGAGTGATGTTTTTAATTGGTAATCCGGCCGCGATCATCAATAAAACCCGTTTTATTGATGAAAACATGAATCGTCTATTTAGTGGCGCGCATTCTAAAGGCGAGGGCTTAAGCCATCCGGAGCGTCACCGAGCAAAAGCGTTAGAGCAATACGTGGCAGACTTTTTCAATGCCAATAATGACAATCAGCGTATTCATTACGACTTACATACTGCTATTCGTGCTTCTAAGCATGAAAAGTTTGCCATATACCCATACCGTCCTGGCCGTGCTTTTAGCGGTGAACAAATTATGTTTTTGGCGGCATGTGGCGTTGATACTATGTTGTTTCACCACGAACCAACAACGACGTTTAGTTATTATTCGTCAGAGCAATTTCAAGCAGATGCTTTTACTGTGG
The DNA here is from genome assembly GCF_040309945.1 of Shewanella sp. AC34-MNA-CIBAN-0136. Taxonomy (NCBI): domain Bacteria; kingdom Pseudomonadati; phylum Pseudomonadota; class Gammaproteobacteria; order Alteromonadales; family Shewanellaceae; genus Shewanella; species Shewanella sp. AC34-MNA-CIBAN-0136. The sequence continues at coordinate 1,778 of NZ_JBEOPJ010000014.1, forward strand.
AATTAGGCAAAGTAATGCCATTTGGCCAAAATGATATGAGTCGTTTTGCACAAACTCATACTATGCTTGAAAAGTTGATTACTGAAACTGAGTTAGCACCTGTTGAGTTCGACCCTAGCAAGGTCAATTTGTATAAGGTATCGCGCTCTATTAACAAGCACTTTGATAATTTTGAATTTAGCTTTGCAGGCGATGCAGAAAACTTCAGTGCCTTTAGTCAGGGCGAGGTATTAGCGACAGAAGGCGGGAAGCAAATCACAGTCGAGCAACCATTAGAAGCGATCGTATTTCCTAATGAGAACGTGCCGGTTGGCCAACGTACGGTGTTGTGTTTAGTACCCGCGTTGAACGAAACTATTATCTAGTCGTAAAGCAATATATACATGTCAATCGCGAGTAAAATGCGTTTACAGTGAGAGTAAGTATTGATAGGTAGTTTACGTTAACGTAATGTCTACTCGCATAGTATAAATAGAGCCATGTTTATGTTGAACATGGCTCAACAATAACAAGAGCATAATATGAGCAACGCACCACTGACCAATGAAACAGTGCACCGTGTCAGCTTCTTAGACAAAGCGTCATTGCACATCCCCATCTTGCGTATTTTGCAAGCTGATGGCACCACTTATGAAAGTGCGGTTCTACCAGTAATCGACAAGGCTCTGGCCGAAAAAATCTTTGATACCTGTGTTTTTACACGCGTATTAGACGAGCGTATGTTGGGTGCGCAGCGTCAAGGACGGATTAGTTTTTACATGACCTGTACCGGTGAAGAAGCCTCAATTATTGGCAGCACAGCCGCGCTTGATAAAGACGACGTCATTTTGGCTCAATATCGTGAGCACGCCTCATTGCGTTATCGCGGCTTTACGACTGAACAATTTATGAATCAAATGTTCAGTAACGAGAAAGATTTAGGTAAAGGTCGCCAAATGCCGATTCATTACGGCAGCCGTGAACTCAACTACCAAACTATTTCATCACCTTTGGCAACTCAAATTCCACAAGCCACAGGTGTTGCTTATGGCATGAAATTACAAGGCAAGCGTAACGTTGCCATTTGTTATTTTGGTGAAGGCGCAGCATCAGAAGGTGACTTCCATGCTGGTTTGAACATGGCCGCAGTGCTTAAGTCTCCGACCATCTTTTTCTGTCGTAACAATGGTTATGCTATTTCAACCCCAACTGAAGAGCAGTTTGCTGGTAACGGTATAGCCAGTCGGGGAGTTGGTTACGGTATGCATACCATTCGTGTAGACGGTAACGACATGCTAGCGGTGTTAGCCGCCACGCAACAAGCTCGTGCCCATGCACTAGAACATAATGCTCCAGTATTGATTGAAGCGATGACGTATCGTTTGGGCGCGCATTCTTCATCAGACGATCCATCTGGTTACCGTTCAAAAGAAGAAGAAGCCAAATGGCAGCAACACGATCCAGTAAAACGTTTTAAATTATGGATGGTTAACAAAGGCTGGATAACTGAAGCCGATGAAGCCAAGTTATTTGAACGTTATCGCGAAGAAGTATTAGCAGCGGTTAAAGTAGCTGAAAAGCTACCTATTCCGAAACTAGATGAAATTATTGAAGATGTGCTTGATAAACCGACTCCAGCATTGAGAAAACAGCTTAAAGAGCTGAAAGAACACATTGCTAAGTATCCAAAAGCCTATCCAAAAAGCGCAGGGAGACTCTAAACCGTGGCTCAAATGAATATGTTACACGCCATCAACGAGGCGTTATCAATAGCCATGACTGCCGACGAGCGCATGGTGATTTTTGGTGAAGACGTTGGCCACTTCGGTGGTGTTTTTCGCGCGACTTCTGGTTTACAAGAGCAGTTTGGTCGCGACCGTTGTTTTAACACGCCGCTCACTGAACAAGGTATTGCTGGTTTTGCTAATGGTCTAGCATCTTATGGCATGACTGCTGTTGCAGAAATTCAGTTTGCTGATTATATTTTTCCGGCATTCGATCAAATCGTTAATGAATCGGCAAAATTTAGATACCGCAGTGGTAATCAATTTGATGTGGGTGGGTTAACCTTCCGCACACCATACGGTGGTGGTATTGCCGGTGGACATTACCACTCTCAATCACCTGAAGCCTATTTTACCCAAACGCCTGGTTTAAAAGTGGTCATTCCGCGTAATCCAGAACAAGCTAAAGGGTTGTTGCTGGCGTCTATTCGCGATCCAAACCCGGTGATTTTCTTTGAACCTAAACGTTTGTACCGCGCATCTGTTGGCGAGGTTCCAGCCGGTGACTACGTTATCGAATTAGGCAAAGCACAAGTGGTTAAGCAGGGCAGTGATATTACTGTTCTGGCTTGGGGCGCACAGATGGAAATCGTCGAAAAAGCCTGCGAACGTGCCGAGAAAGAAGGTATTTCATGTGAAATTATCGACTTACGCACTATCGCGCCATGGGATGTTGAAACTATCGCAAAATCAGTGACCAAAACAGGTCGTTTACTGATTAACCATGAAGCGCCATTAACCGGTGGTTTTGCTGGTGAAATTGCGGCAACCATTCAGCAAGAATGTTTCTTATCGCTTGAATCACCGATCAATCGTGTGTGCGGATTAGATACGCCTTATCCATTGGTGCATGAAAAAGAATACATGCCAGATGAATTAAAGACCTTCGAAGCCATCAAGGCCACAGTGTCGTTTTAGGAGTAAGGTATGATTAAAGATTTTATTTTACCCGACATCGGCGAAGGTGTGGTGGAATGTGAATTAGTTGATTGGTTAGTTAGCGAAGGTGACATTGTCACTGAAGATCAACCGATTGCTGATGTAATGACAGATAAAGCCTTAGTGCAAATTCCGGCGCCGCATGCTGGAAAAATTACCAAGCTTTACTACGCCAAAGGTGAAATCGCCATTGTGCATCAACCATTGTACGCAGTTGAAATGGATGGAGATGACAACGATAGCGTCATTGAAGCGCCTGTTGCTGCCATGACACCGGTTAACGATTCAGCTGTTAACAACAGTAATGCTGTTACGGCCACAACCAGCAGTCAGTCAAACATTGAAGAGTTCTTATTACCTGATATCGGTGAAGGGATTGTTGAATGTGAATTGGTTGATTGGTTAGTCGAAGAAGGCGATATCGTCGTTGAAGATCAACCCATCGCTGATGTGATGACCGATAAAGCGTTAGTGCAAATCCCGGCGATGAAAGCCGGTAAAATTGTCAAACTGCATTATCGTAAAGGTCAGCTTGCTAAAGTGCACTCACCTTTATTTGCCATTGAAGTCGAAGCTGAAGTTAATGCTCCGTCAGCTCCTGTTGAAGTGGTTGAACAAGCACAAGCAGCTGCGCCACAAGTTAACCTTGAACCTGTTGCACAAGGTAAAGCCTTAGCTAGCCCAGCCGTTCGCCGCATGGCACGCGTACTGGACATTAATATTGCTATGGTTGTTGGCACAGGCAAAAATGGCCGAGTTTACAAAGAAGATATTGAACGTCATCAGCAAGGTGGTCATGCCACTCAAGCTGCAGCAAGCACAACGCCAGTGTCGTCAACGAGTCAAGATAATGCTCAAGCTGGCAGTTCTGTGAATAGCGGCATAGTGAGTAATGTAACGGCGAACGATCGGGTTGAACCTATCAAAGGCGTCAAAGCTATTATGGCGAAAATGATGGTTGAGTCAGTATCGACTATCCCTCATTTTACTTACTGTGAAGAGTTTGACCTTACCGAACTCGTTGCCTTACGTGAAAGCATGAAGCAACGCTATTCAACTGACGAAGTGAAGCTGACCATGATGCCATTCTTTATGAAGGCCATGTCATTAGCGATCACAGAATTTCCGATATTAAATAGCCAAGTTAATGCAGATTGTACCGAACTCACTTACAAGTCTCGTCATAACATTGGTATGGCCGTTGATTCAAAAATGGGTTTATTGGTACCGAATGTTAAAGACGTACAAAGTAAGTCTATTTTGGATATTGCTGCTGAAATTTCACGCTTAACCACCGCCGCACGCAGTGGCCGTGTGTCGCCAGCAGATTTGAAAGACGGTACCATTTCGATTTCTAATATCGGCGCATTAGGCGGTACCATAGCAACGCCGATTATTAACAAGCCGGAAGTGGCCATTGTGGCGTTAGGTAAATTACAAATACTGCCACGCTTTAATGCTAAAGGTGAAGTTGAAGCGCGTAAAATTATGCAAGTAAGTTGGTCTGGCGATCACCGCGTTATTGATGGTGGCACCATTGCTCGCTTCTGTAATTTGTGGAAACACTACCTAGAGCAACCACAAGAAATGTTATTAGCCATGCGCTAATGATGATTAGTGTTAATTGCACTATCTTATCCAAAAGGACGCTAACACGTCCTTTTGTTTTAAGTGGCTTTTTCGTATAATACTCGAACAATGTAAATCGATTGGAACCTGTATGAGTCTGTCGGCACCTAAAATTGAAATGATTGAATATCCGTTTCCGCCAAAACCTGCCGTGTTGTCTGACACTGAAAAAGCACAGTATAAAGCACGTATTAAACAGTTATTGATTGATCAAAATGCAGTACTTGTTGCCCATTATTATACCGATCCTGAAATTCAAGCATTAGCTGAAGAGACGGGCGGTTGTGTGTCTGATTCATTAGAAATGGCCCGCTTTGGTCGTGATCACCCAGCCAAAACATTAATTGTTGCTGGCGTTAAGTTTATGGGCGAAACCGCTAAAATCTTAAGCCCAGAAAAAACCATTTTAATGCCAACTCTTGAAGCAACCTGTTCATTAGATTTAGGTTGCCCGATTGAGCAATTCAGTGAGTTTTGCGATGCCCATCCCGACCATACGGTTGTGGTATATGCTAATACCTCTGCCGCAGTAAAAGCACGTGCGGATTGGGTCGTAACCTCAAGCATCGCACTTGAAATTGTCGAGCATTTAGACAGCCAAGATAAAAAAATTATCTGGGCACCCGATCGTCACCTAGGCGCTTACATCAACAAACAAACTGGCGCCGACATGCTGTTATGGCAAGGCGATTGTATTGTGCATGATGAGTTTCAAGCCAAAGCACTTCGTGAGCTTAAAAAACAGCATCCTACGGCGGCGATTCTAGTACACCCAGAATCACCTGCCAGTGTAGTAGAACTTGCTGATGCTGTAGGCTCTACTAGCCAGCTGATTAAAGCTGCGCAAACCATGCCAAACGACAAGTTTATCGTCGCTACCGATCGCGGCATTTTTTATAAAATGCAGCAAGCGGCTCCTGGTAAAATATTACTTGAAGCCCCAACCGGCGGCAATGGAGCAACCTGTAAAAGCTGCGCCCACTGTCCATGGATGGCCATGAACGGTTTACCCGCTATCGAAGCTTCATTAGTCGATGCCGATAAAACCAATCATGAAATATTTGTGGGTGAAGAACTTCGCATTAAAGCACTCATCCCACTCACCCGCATGCTCGATTTTGCCAAAGAATTGAACATGAAAGTGAAGGGCAACGCCTAAAAGCTTGGGTTTAGTGATCATAAAAACATAAAGCCGACATCTCGTCGGCTTTTTATTGGGTCTTTTACGCTAATGTACGCTAGCCTTAAATATTAATATAATGCCCAAGCGAGCCATTATAGGATAAGCAAAAAAACCAAGTGGTGTAGACTTGGTTTTTTGTTAATTATCAAATTGGTTTGTTGTATTTCGTTTTGTTTAAATCTTAAATTGGCCTACTAAGGAATTCAGTTGTTTAGATAAATCAGCCAGATCTTCACTTGCACTTGCTGTTTGCATTGACCCTTCGGTTGTTTTGGTAACAATATCGTTGATATTGGTAATGTTTTTATTTATTTCATTTGAGACTGCACATTGTTCGTTTGCTGCGCTGGCGATTTGAATATTCATTTCTGTAATGGTGTTTACCGCTGCAAAAATGTCATCGAGGGCATGGTCTGCATTTATTGCCTGAGTAACGCATGAGTCTGTAACTTTACCGCTATCTTTCATTACTTGAACAGCTTTAGCCGCACCACTTTGCAATTGTTCTATCATTGCTTGTATATCTTGCGTGGAAGCTTGTGTGCGACTGGCTAAGGTACGAACCTCGTCGGCAACAACTGCAAATCCTCGACCTTGCTCTCCTGCTCGGGCTGCTTCGATAGCTGCATTCAGCGCTAATAAATTTGTTTGGTCTGAAATATTTCGAATAACTTCTAGAACACTATCAATGGCTGTCGTTTGGTTTTGTAAATCGGACACTGCATGTGTTGCAATATTGATTTCAGAAGCCAATTGATTGATTTCCGATGAAACCTTGCTAACTACCTGCTTACCTGCTTGAGTAGCCTCATTTGCTTTTTGAGCAGCATCAGCAGCTTCTGTTGCATTTTGTGCAACATCTTGAACTGTCGCGCTCATTTCATTCATTGCTGTAGCAACCTGCTCAGTTTCTTGCTGCTGTTTTACTGCATCAGCTTGAGTTTCGAGTGTGATGCCTGATAAACGCTCGGCAGAGTGATTCAGTTGCTGTGTGGCGGACATAACTTGATTAATTGTATTATGTACCTTTGTTGCAAATTGATTGAATGCTTTGGATAATGCGGTAATTTCATCATTTCCGCTTACTGATAAACGGAGCGTTAAATCACCATCGCCATCGGCAATGTTGTTCATTGTATGGGTTGTCATATTTATTGGGGTGGTGATACTTCTGCTAATAACCCAAGCAATAGCGATACCTAATAACAAGGCAATGACACCAACACTAATCATAGTAAAGGTCACATCATTGATAGCATTTACATTGTGTGTGCGATCCAACGCTATTTCTAGGACACCTATTGGCTGTCCAGAGAAATCTTTTACTTGATGTAAATAAACAGCATAGGAAGTGTCATGTAATGTAGATTGGTTGTTAAGTATTACCCCATTGAATGCTTGTGCTAGACGAGTAGTATCAGAAAAACTATGAGGTTCAGTCGTCGCTCCAAATGCTTCAAATTGTCCATTTTTTTGAGTGTAAAGCGCAATATCGACCTTATAATCATTCTTAAATTGGTCAAAAAATGCCTGGCCGAAAGACATACCAAACTCTACAGAACCAATATGTGCATTCTGATAATTGACAGGCATAATCCCACGAATTCCGATGCCTGCAACACCTTTCTCTAGCCCTCTTACTGGTTTTTGGTCTCTATTGGTAACGATAACGGTTTGTCTAAATGATGATAAATCGTCTCCAAACTTCTCAGGCTTATGTACTCTTAAGAATGAGGTAGCAGGTGGCAAGTGAAACTGGAATTGACGAACGGCATAATCTTCTTTCAAGGTTTCAAATAATGGTAATGTTTTTAATGCTAACGTCTCTCGGTCGCCTTCGGCAAACAACTTTTGTAAGTCTGAATTGCGAGCAACGACGGTTGCCAACGCTTGGGCTAATTTCCCAGTTGACTCAATTTCAGCGGTAGCGGTTTCATAGAGTTTATGTAACTCGCGTTGCTCTGCACTATCAATATTGGTTGTGAATTCTGATAGTACGAAGGGGATAACAGTACCCATGACCAAGATCAATATGACCGTAATACCTAAGATTATACGGTTGCCGATATTGAGATTAAATGTATTGACCATGTACTGTTCCTTTTAGCGATTTTAAAATTTAAGCTAGCATTAATTAATATTTTTATAGAACGCAATACTATCTATAAATTATTAAAAAAACCGTGTTCAATGGCTCACATGCCATTTGTGGTTATAAAAATAAGCGGTCTTTGCTAATGATTTATGAATTCCTTCACAGTAATTGTATTTCAGTGCGCCAAGCAGACATATCGAAAGCAGATGAGACCTTCGCCGGCGAAAAGCTAATTATAAAAGCCCTCATCATTCTCACCTCAATTCTAGATTATGCCAAAGAATTGAATATGAAAGTGAAGTGCTACGCTTAAGCTTGTACATATGATTAACAGCAGACTTAATGTCGTTTTTTGTTTTTTTATTAATATTTAGTTGGAGCGATGAGGAGATCAATCGCTTTACCCTTTGACTTAGGTGTGAGCGAAACGCCACTAGCTTCTCGACCGAAGGCCGCATAGATCAAAAGAAAGTTAATAAACAGAAATCAACACTGCATCGAAACAATAAGAGAAGGGGATGTTGCTTACCCAGCAGCCAAAACAAAAAGCCCCGCATATATGCGAGGCTCTTAAGCTAACTAGATTTCTATCAAGTATTAAATAATATTTGTAGATTACTTAGCGTTCATTAGTGCAACAGCGTTGTCTAACATGCGGTTACTGAAACCCCATTCGTTATCATACCAAGACATCACTTTCACTAAACGACCATTAACACGAGTTTGTGTTGCGTCGAAATTCGAAGAGAAAGGATTATGGTTAAAGTCGATAGACACCAATGGTTCTAAATTAATCGCTAAAACTTCAGACATTGGAGACTGTAGTGAAGCACGAGTAATGATGGCATTAACTTCTTCAACAGTAGTGTCGCGAGACGCTAAGAAGGTTAAGTCAACTAAAGATACGTTAATTGTTGGTACACGTACCGCTAAACCGTCAAATTTGCCTTGAAGCTCAGGAACCACTAAACCTACTGCAGCAGCTGCACCGGTTTGGGTAGGGATCATAGACATTGCCGCAGCACGAGCACGACGTAAATCTGTGTGATACACATCAGATAAACGCTGATCGTTAGTGTAAGAGTGGATAGTGGTCATTAAACCAGACTCAATCCCAAGCTCATCATTTAACGGCTTAGCAATAGGCGCTAAACAGTTAGTAGTACAAGAAGCATTTGAAACTACTGTCATATCAGCAGTTAATACTTCGTTGTTTACGCCGTAAACAACAGTGGCATCAACATTCTTACCTGGTGCAGAAATAAGTACTTTCTTAGCGCCAGCAATAAGGTGCGGTTGCACAGATTCTTTAGAAGTAAAAATACCAGTACATTCGAAAACGATGTCAATTTTCAACTCAGCCCAAGGTAACTTTGATGGGTCACGTTCTTGGAAAGTTAAGATCTTGTCGCCATTAACATAGATAGCTTCATCGTCGTGATCAACTTTTGCGTTGAAACGACCATGTACAGTATCGTACTTAGTTAAGTGAGCATTAATTGATGCATCACCTAAATCGTTTAATGCAACGATTTCGATTGGGTAATTTTTTTCGCTTTCGTATAGAGCACGTAAAACATTTCTACCGATACGGCCATAGCCGTTAATTGCTACACGGATAGTCATCTCATATCCCTCAAGTTAAAATAATTTGGTGGCATGTAAATCGCCTGGTTGTAAAATTACCAAATTGGCTGTAATAATCAAGCTAAATCACCTAAATATGCCGAATTAAGCCAATAATTTTGTATTTTTTTTACATTAAGCTCGTTTTGAATATAAATTAAGCACAGTTTTGTAAGTTGTACACTAACGTAAGCGAGATAATATTGGCCGATTAGTGAGGTGATTTATGCTTACTTTAGTAACATCTCGCTACGACTCTGTGCAAATTGTTTACTCATTACCGCAGAGATTAATTCAAGTGCTTGTTTATCGAGTTCTGTCGCTAATGTTTTATTGCCTTTAATAATGGCCAATAACTTTTCTTCATCGGCATGGTTGTCACTCATTAACAAATTTGCTCGAGTTAACAGGTATTCTTTTTCAGCATTTTGTTGTTGCCGATATATTGATGCTAACGCTAAAAACCAATCAGCATCGATTTTGGCTGGTTCTGTTGTGGCTAACAAATGCAAATAAAGCGTTTTAGCGTCGTTAGGTGAGACTCGCACATAATAAGCTGCTAGTTGGGTAATAATGTCATTGTCGGTGAGTTGACCTTGCTTATAGGTGCGTTCAACAATGGCGAATGCGTCTTGATCGTTGAAACGCGTCCAACGATAAAATGCCAAATGCACCTCATTATTAGTGCGGGTAAATTCTTGAAGTTCAGATAATGTTTGAGTACTTACCGCAAATGCTCGCTCGCGATCTCGTGTACGGTCGGTATTCAACTTATGTTGAACCCCTGCGGCTAATTCGATGCAGTTACTGTAATTTTCTAGATAAACCAGCTGCTGATAAAGTTGTTTCCCAGTGGGTGTCGAACTCTGTTTTAACGCGTATCGATGACGGATCAAGTCGCCTTTTTCAAATCGGCACCAACTATCTTTGTGTAAATCGCTACAAAGTTCGGGATTATTTTTACAAATGAGATCGCTATTACGGTCATTATCGCAGCCAAAAAGGCCAAATAATGCCCCAATAACTGTAAATGATGTAATTAATACAAAATTTTTGCTCAAAATCGTCTCCGAGAGGTAAATTGTCTAATAAAATTACACATTTACCGAAAATTTGTTACTAGCGAAATAACCTGTATTTCATTACAATGTCGGCGACCAACAGGGGCCACCCCCATACAATATACTAAATTATTGGTCTTTTCTTTTTGTTACTCAAACCTTTCTGAAAAAACGAGAAAAGTGAGATAAAGGATCCCTACATGAGCGCAGATAAACATTTACAGAGCTGGCAAGAACGTTTCGAAATGGCAGAAGCAATGCAACCGTTGCTTGGCAAGTTGTATCGTAACCAAGGCATTGAAGTAATGGTATATGGTAAACCATTGCTTAATGCATCAACCATCGAAATCATTAAGTCACACCGTTTAGTACGTCGTCATGTCGGTGAAAAATTACGTCTTCGTGAAAGTTTCCCATTTGTTGTAGCACTTAGCAAATTAGCGATTAAACATTGCAGAGTGGATATTGGTAAATTAGCGATTAATTACTGGCGTAATAACAAGGATGCGAGCGGTATTGAAGCTTATATGACACAAGAATTGTCAGAAGCGGTTAATCACGGTGATGATACCCCGGCTCGTGATGTTGTACTTTATGGTTTTGGTCGTATCGGCCGTTTGCTGGCACGTTTATTAATTGAACGTACCGGTAAAAGCAACAAATTGCGTCTGCGTGCCATTGTGTTGCGCGGTGGTAAAAAGGGTGATTTAGAGAAACGTGCTAGCTTATTGCGTCGTGACTCGGTACACGGACCATTTAATGGCTCTGTCGAAGTTGATGAAGAAAACAACGCAATCATCGCTAACGGCACTTATATTCAGATTATTTACGCAAATTCTCCTGATCAAGTTGATTACACTCAGTATGATATTAAAGATGCATTAATTGTCGATAATACTGGTATTTGGAAAGATGAAGAAGGTTTAGGTTTACACCTTAAAAGCCCAGGAGCTTCAAAAGTATTGTTAACGGCACCTGCTAAAGGCGCTATTAAAAATATCGTCTATGGTGTGAATGAAAACGATATTCTTGATGAAGACACAATTGTTTCAGCGGCAAGCTGCACTACAAACGCTATTACGCCAGTGTTGAAAGCGGTTAATGACAAATACGTTATTGAGAATGGCCACGTAGAAACGATTCACTCGTATACGAATGATCAAAATCTAATCGATAATTACCATAGTGCCGACCGTCGTGGTCGCAGTGCACCGTTAAACATGGTGATTACTGAAACGGGTGCCGCTAAAGCTGTTGCTAAAGCATTGCCTGTATTAGCGGGTAAGCTAACCGGTAACGCAATCCGAGTTCCAACACCTAACGTATCAATGGCGATTATTAGTGTTAATTTACAACATGAAACTAATCGTGATGAACTGAATGAATATTTAAAAGATGTCGCATTACAGTCTGGATTACAAAATCAAATTGATTTTACTGAATCAACTGAAATAGTATCTAGCGATTTAGTCGGTTCACGTTATGCCGGAGTTGTTGATTCGCAAGCGACGATAGCAGAGGGTAAACGTGCCATTTTATACGTATGGTATGACAACGAATTTGGCTATAGCTGCCAGGTTGTTGGCGTTATGCAAAAAATGCTTGGTTTAACCACATTATCATTACCAAAAAGCTAATGTGTTATAAAAACTACCCATTCATGGTGGTGAATACTCGAAAGGCGTACAAGCTTAATATCGCTGTTTATTGAGTACTTACCGTCATATTTATGATAAAGCATCTCTTTGGAGGTGCTTTTTTATGCGCGTTGTAATTTATTTAATCATAATGATGATTTATGCATCAAACAGTCATTATGTTGCAATAAATGTGTTTTTATTGATTGACTATCGGGGCTAAAACGGTAGAATGCCATTCCGCAGTCAGGGGGAAATTCTTCAGCTGTTAAGTTTGAAAGGCATTATTGTTCTTACAAATTTAGTAAAGGTTACAGGCGTACAAATGCGACATTAGCTCAGTTGGTAGAGCGATACCTTGCCAAGGTATAGGTCATCGGTTCGAACCCGATATGTCGCTCCAATTTCTTATCTTATCCGATGGATTTGAATTTGGTTAAAGCATGGCGCGATGGCAGAATGGCTATGCTACGGATTGCAAATCCGTCGATCTCGGTTCGACTCCGGGTCGCGCCTCCACGAAATTGCGTTTGATGGTTACTTTTAGTAACGGTTAAAACAACACTTTGCCCGAGTGGTGGAATCGGTAGACACAAGGGATTTAAAATCCCTCGCTGAATAAGCGTGCCGGTTCAAGTCCGGCCTCGGGTACCATTATAATCTCTAGTAATAGAGAGTGGTGTAAAAAAGCCTCAACATTAGTTGGGGCTTTTTTACGTCTGAAATTTGTGAATTAGATCGAAAGAATAAAATCCCTCGCGCTCTGGTTGAACATCAGGCGTACCGCTCTTTATTAATAACAATCGTCAGAAAATTGAGCTGAATATTAAGTGTTATTGAATTGGTGGGGAGACTTTACAATAGAGGAGGATGCTGATGATAAGATCTTTGGGTTAGTCACACTTTGGAATCAAATGTTAGCTTGAAGCTAGGCTTGTCTAGGAATGAAACATAACGTGAGAGGCCTGTAACTCTATGAACCATCACGTTATGAATAGAAAAGGGTGGTGACTAAGACTGATCGTCTAGTTGAATTTGGCCTACATATAAAACAGGGGCAGCATCAATTTCATTGGCATCCATCATGGTAGCTATCCGCTCAACGGCAGACAATAATTGACTTTGTTCCCATTCTTCAAGGTTTTGGTAACGCATAATAAAATGTTCTTGCAGTGGTTTAGGTGCGCTATTTAATAACGTTTTACCTGCGTCACTTAACGATAAATGAACTTTCCGTTTGTCGGTTTCGCTGCGCGTTCTAATCACCATGCCACGATTTTCTAATCGATCAATAATGGTCGTCACTGTCGCTGCACTCAAATTAATTTCTTGAGCTATTTGTTTGGCCAGTGGAGCGTCAAGTTGATCAATTTTCTGTATGACCATTAATTGTGGTCCAGTTAGACCCGATAGTTTATTTAATTGACGTGAGTGTATATCAATAGCTCTGATCACCCGGCGCAATGAAATTAATAGTTGTTCGTATTTTTCCATAATCCCCTCATAATTCACCATGCACCTTAGCAGAATTCGGCTTATTACTCATGTCCAATATCAAAAAAAGCAGAATAATGTCATAGACATTATTCTGCTTAGCTATTTTATCAGCAATTACAACTTATAGACTGAAAGTACGTGATACCGATAATACTGCGCGGGTATCGCTTAAGTCTGTGTCCATGCTCGTGTCTTCAACGGCAACGTTGAAGTCAAAACCTTCCCAGCTGGTTAAGTACTCTGCGCGGTAATGGTTGTAAGACTTGTCACCGTCCCATGCCCATTTGTCTTCGTCTTGCGAAGTAGAGCGGTCAAAACTAACACGGATGTCATGACCTTCTGCAATGGTAAAGGTATGAGCAACCATCATGATGTAATGGTCAGCATCAACACCAAAGTAATCCCATGAATACCAAAAGTTTAATTCACTTTGACCAAGCGATGAAGCATAGCCAAACTTAGTGTAAAGCTCTGGGTAGTAATACTCATCAGAGGCATCATCACCATGGTAAGTGTAATATGCAATACCCGCATCTACAGACACTCTGTCTGTTAGTTCAAAATATTTACCTGCGTAAAAATCAAGTTCTAGCCAAGTGTCATCAGCACTGCCAAAGTCAACATTCGATGCCCAAGCTCCAACGTACCAACCGTCATCGGCAGCATAGTCTAGGCTAGCTTGTAAGGCAGGATCATTGTCTGTTTGGCTAACACCATTAAAGGTATAGTCAGAGGTTGCATTGACGGTTGTGCTTAACTCACCAGCCATTACTGAAGTCGGTAAAGCAAATAAGCTTAATAAGGCTAATTTTTTCATTGTGGTGTTCATCATTATTCCTTGGATCATTATTATTGTTTAGTCTGCTAATTCGATTTTAGTAAAATCGATTTTATTTTCTTTTGGAGAACGTTCTATATCAGTCACTTTACGGTAGTGCGATTTTAAAATGTAACCGAAACAACTTAATATCAAGGCAATAGCGAGAGCGCCAACCCATTGAATTTGTAAAAAGTCTAGTTTGAATAACAAGGTTAAGCCACTCAGTACCACAACATTACCGATGATATAAGGTACTTTACCAAAACGTTCAACGGTAAGGTTTAAGTTATCTGTATATAAACGGACCAGTGAATCGAGTGAGTTAATAACAAACATTACCCCTACAATCACCATTGCTAGATTATAAAAACCTGACGTATCAATACCATTCGCGCTGTAGTAGTACAGAACCGTGAACCAAATCGCGATTGGAATTGAAGGGAATACCATCATGGCTATTAATACTTGATAGGTTTTCATTCCACCCACAAAACGAGCGGTAAATTGACCAATCATAATGCTCCATGCAAACCACCAGAATAGGTAAAATTCGTGGTAATCGTTTATTGGAAGTACAAAGTTATGGATGTTGCCAAAATAGTCACCAATTAATGCAAATGTAGTAAAGAACTCACCCACACTAGAATCGTCTGATAAAAATGCGCCCGCCCACATGATGGCGATTAAACCAAAGAACAACCAGGTACTGCCTAAACTAAGATAACGAACATAGCGAATACTGGTGCTTGAGTACACTGCGGCGGCAATAACCATAAACACGATTAAATAGAAGCTGCTAACAACGGTTTCACCATCACCTAATTGCGGTAAATACCACGGTAAGTTAGTTAATAATAAATAAGCGGTAAAGGCACATGTACCAATGATCACTACGTTATTAATAAACTTTATCAATGGAATTTCAAAATACTTAACTCTTGGTTCAATAACACAAAAGTAGAAGCAGGTTAAAAAGTAAAACGCCCAAATTAAGCAGGCCCAAAAACCAAACTCTATGGCTAACGGATTACTAAATCCATATTCTGGACTGGTTGCCAAATCTGCATAACCAGCAAATTCAGTTAACGGAAACATGATTAAGCCAACATCAAGCCCTGAAGTGAACAAAATGGCAATAAAGGTAAATTTACGCACCGGTGTCACACCAATGCACTGCATGTTACCCCAACGATAAATAACAAATGCGATAGCGGCAAAAGTGAATAAAATGCCTATTGATAACCAGGTCGTCATTATTTAACTCCCGGGTGAATAGTGTGTGCGAACATAATGTTGGCTCCTTGTTGTATGTTTTTTATGCCATAGAACAATTTTTAAAGGCAAAACGCCCTCAAGCCTTAAGTATCGTGATGACGATAGTTAAACCCTGATAGATTGAACTTGGCTAAATAGGCCATTTATAAAAATGTAGGTTGGCCATCAACCTGTTGTCGATGTCTATAAATGAATACACATCGACGAATGGGTGTTAATCAATTTGTCGTTTAGGCGCTTGTAATCGTTGTGATGTTTGCCATTGCTCAGCAATAGTCACTTTTGCCAAACTTGGCGCAAGAGGTTTGTTGCCTAAAATGATGTCGGCAGCGCGCTCGGCGACCATAATAGTCGGGGAGTTTAAGTTACCATTTGGAATGGTCGGGAAAATTGACGAGTCAACCACTCGTAAACCATGAATACCATGAACTTTTGTTTCAGAGTCGACAACAGCCATCTCATCTTCACCCATTTTGCATGAGCAAGAAGGGTGATAAGCGCTTTCTACTGAGCTTCTAACAAAGCGATCAATTTCTTCATCTGTCTGTATCGCTAAGCCTGGTTGAATTTCTTCACCACGATACTCATCTAAACCCGGTTGATTAATAATTTCACGGGTTAAGCGCACACACGCTCTAAAGCCTTCAATATCATCTTGATGTGATAAATAATTGAACTGAATTTGTGGCGCAACCTTGGCATCATTTGATACAACCGTTACGGCGCCACGGCTTTTAGGTTTATTGTGGCCAATATGAACTTGGAAACCATGGCCAGCAAATGCTTCTTTACCGTCGTAACGCATAGCAGCAGGTAAAAAATGGTACTGTAGATCCGGCCACTCTAAACCCGCTTTTGAGCGGATAAATCCACATGATTCGAAATGGTTAGTTGCGCCTAAACCTGATTTATTAAAAATCCAGCGAGCACCAATAAACAATTTGTTTAACGGGTCAATTTTGCCATTCAGCGAAATAGGCTTTAAGCACTTAAATTGGAAGTAAAACTCTAAGTGGTCTTGCAGATTCTGACCAACACCGGGTAATTGATGTACTTGTTCAATGCCTGCGCTAGCTAACGTGCTTGAATCACCAATACCCGACAGTTGTAAAATATGCGGTGAACCAATAGAACCTGCAGATAAAATCACTTCTTTATTGCAGTTAACATCTATTAGCTCGCCTTTACGTTCGTAACGAACGCCGACAGCCGTTTTGCCTTGCATAATCACTTTATGTACAAGCGCATGAGTGACCACGGTTAAATTCGGGCGTTTCATCGCCGGGCGAAGGTACGCATTTGCCGTAGACCAACGCACACCGTTTTTAACGGTCATGTGCATTGGGCCAAAGCCTTCTTGCTGACTAGCATTGTAATCATCAGTGGCTAGATAGCCGGCATCGACACCTGCATCCACAAACGCTTGATATAACGGGTTTTTCATTTCATTACCGTTATTAACCGCTAATGGACCTTTATCACCGCGATAAACATTACCGCCAAAAGACCATGTTTCAGCTTTTTTAAAGTAAGGCAGACAGTGAGCGTAATCCCAGTCTTTTGCACCTTGTTGCTGCCACTCGTCAAAATCACGCGCATGACCACGTACGTAGACCATGCCATTAATTGATGATGAACCGCCTAACACTTTGCCACGCGGGCAATGCATACGGCGATTATCCAAATGTGGTTCGGCTTCGGTTTCAAACTGCCATGCATACTTTTTAGTATTCATAGGGATAGATAGCGCTGTAGGCATTTGAATAAAAATGCTCTTGTCGCTACCACCGGTTTCAAGTATCAGGACTTTATTGTCTGGATTTTCCGTTAAGCGGTTGGCTAATACACAACCTGCGCTACCGGCACCAACAATAATATAATCGTATTCATGAGATATTTGCGTAGACATTAATGGGTCACTCCTAAAATGGGCTTTCAAGTGACTGCATACCAACGTAAACAGCTTTTATTTGGGTGTATGCTTTTAATGTTTCAGAGCCATTCTCACGACCAATACCAGACATCTTGTAACCACCAACCGGCATTTCTGCAGGAGAGGCACCATAAGCATTTATCCAACAAATACCGGCTTGCATTTGATGAATAACACGATGTGCACGGGTAATGTCTTGCGTAAATACACCTGCCGCTAAGCCTAGGTGAGTACTATTGGCACGCTTAACAACTTCATCTTCATCAGTAAAGGTAAATACTGACATCACAGGGCCGAATATTTCTTCTTTCGAAATCGTCATCTCATCAGTGCAATCTGTAAATACCGTCGGTGCAACAAAGAAACCATTCGGTGCATTGTCAGGCGTTAATGCTGTTCCGCCTGTTAATAAGGTGGCACCTTCTTTTTTACCGATTTCAATGTAGTCGAGTACTTTTTGCTGATGGTCGCGTGAAATCAATGCACCAAAATTGGTGTCAGGGTGCATTGGGTCGCCACAAACGATGTTTTGCTCAGTACGTTCTTTTAAACGTTGGATAAAGCGCGGATAAATATCTTGCTGTACAAATACGCGAGTACCGTTGGTACACACTTCACCTTGAGTATAGAAATTAGCTAACATCGCAGCTGATACCGCATTTTCAACATCGGCATCATTAAAGATAATCAATGGCGACTTTCCGCCTAGCTCCATGGTCACGTCTTTTAGTGAACCCGCAGCAGCGGCCATCACTTTTTTACCTGTACCGACTTCGCCCGTAAATGACACTTTAGCGATATCTTCATTGGTGGTTAGCCATGCGCCAACTCTACCGTCACCTTGAACAACGTTAAACACGCCATCTGGTACACCCGCTTGAGTGAATATTTCTGCTAAACGCATTGCGCCACGAGGTGTTTCTTCAGAAGGTTTAAAAATCATTACGTTGCCGCAAGCAAGTGCAGGGGCTGCTTTCCAACAAGCAATTTGTAACGGGTAATTCCATGCGCCAATACCAGCACAAATACCTAACGGCTCACGGCGAGTATAATAAAAGTCAGCGCCAACAGGCTGTTGATTGCCTTCAATACTTGGGGCGAGTCCTGCAAAGAACTCTATAGAGTCGGCGCCAGTAACGATATCGACAACCGAGGCTTCTTGCCATGGTTTACCGGTATCCAATACTTCACCTGCCGCAAGCTCATCATTTTGCTCACGGAGTAGGGCAACGGCTTTTAATAAAATGCGGCTACGTTCTATCGGCATCATAGCTGACCAAACTGCAAAACCTGCTTTGGCACTCTCTATGGCGGCTTTTTGCACAGACTCGGTTGCTACTTCAACTAAATAGCTGACTTCTCCAGTAGCAGGATTGATCACTTCAAATGTTTCGCCTGTACCGTTTGATTGGTATTTTCCATGGATATAATTTTGATAAATAACTAACGATGACATTATTCTACTCCGTTGTGCACGATCACAGCCTTGATAAAGGCTTTAGATAAAATTTGGGCTTGTTTAAAATCTTCTATTGGGGTGGTACTCAACGCACTGCGTAACCAAAAACCATCAATTACTGCCGCTGTTTGCTTGGCTGCATTAACTGCTGCTGCATTGGGTAATAATTGTTTAAACGAAAAAAGCAGGTTGCTGTATAACCGCTGACTATTAATGTTTTGCAATCTTGCTAACCCAGGATCGTGCATCGCTTGGGACCAGAAGCTTAACCATGTTTTTGTCGCGGCTGTTGAACGTTGTAATTCGGTAAAGTTTGCTTCCACGATCATTGAAAGCCGATCTATTGGGGTTAATGTTTTGCCTGACGTTCTTGTCAGTAATGCTTGCTTCAATTCCTCTAACAGAAATTTCTGCGTGGCTTCAATTAACCCTTGTTTACCACCAAAATAGTGGCTGATGATCCCTGATGACATTCCCGCCAATCCACTAATGGTATTAATAGTAGTGTTTTGTAACCCATGACGTTCGATTGACATTAACGTGGCATCTATCAGCTGTTGTTGTCTGACGTTTTTCATTGTAGGTCTTGACATAAAAGGGGTCCGTTATCTGTATTAAGAGTTGTTAATTGAACGCTCAATTAGTAACGATACTAATGATTAGTGCTGTAATTATCAAGTTATAACTTGATATAGATCACAACATTCCAGTGACAAAATAAGATAGGAAACTAATAATAAAAAATAAGGCACTGTTCTGTATAGGTTAAATGTTATCTGGCTTTGGTTGATGGTTTGTTGTAAAAAACGAAGAGATTTTACATAAAATCATTACAGCTGCAGTTATTTTTAGGTTTTTGATTGATAAAATATCATTTTAAAATGGGCCTTATGTCCCTAAATAGCCTCATTCGTGCAGATATAGATTGTAGAGCATGAGCTCGATATTGATTGAAAACGGCAGAGTCATTGAGCACATAGCGTGAGTTATATTGATTAAATCTGTTTGTTTTAGCCAATTTTCACCAGTGATTTTTTGAGTGTGTCACTCTACAACCACAGCCTTATCTTCTCCGACTAATGTTAGGTATTAATGTTATCCATATGGGTGATGTATTCTGCTAAGTGTTCAGTGTTTCAGTGTTCAAGGATTAAGGGTTGGTTATTAAGGACTGGGGAGGGCAGTTTGATTAACTCTACTGCCTGAATAATGTCACCAACGATGATCTGGATTTATCATAGAGACGTGATAGAAAAACAATAATCATGCTATAACCTTATTTAAAGGTTTAAATAGCAAGATGATTAGATAAGAGGAACACAGATGGGCAGTGCATCAATGATCATGTGGAGTGTGCTATTTGGCGCTATAGGCATGGGGTATTTTGTTTATGGTAAGCGCCAAAGGGCGATTGTTCCCTTGTGTGTAGGAATGGCATTAATCGTGTTTCCTTATTTTGTTGCCAGCGTGACTACTTTGCTGATTATGGGAATAATCTTAGTTGCGATACCGTACTTTATCCGGCTTTAGTTGCTGTAGGCATTATTGTTTATCCGTTTACCACTCTGATTCATGTATGGCCTAAGTTAGTTCGGAATATGGCCTGCGACCACTAACGTCGTGGCGCTTCACCCACACCAGACCAAGAGGAAACCAACGGCTGTTCCCTCTTTATTCTTTATAAAAGAATTAGCCCAGCCACCCGGCAACATTTTCCAATTGACTTAAATATTAGATGCGAAAAGTCGCCATGGGGATTTATCCAGCGTTGAACTTCGTTTGTAGCCTCACTTCGGCCCATCTTGTATTAAGGAGTGAAAATACTAACGCTTCCGATGGTACATCTGATGTGAATGGATTCACGAATGTCGTGATGGCTGGACGCCAAGAAACGACCTGTACCTCGAAAGCTAAGCTCACATCTGATAGGCAGGATGCCTGAATGCCTTGTAGCACATGGATGTGCGAGAAAGGCCATGTGAGCTTCACGCAATTTTCTTCAACGTCCTAAAGTTCAGAGTTGAATCACACCATTTCCAAGTCAAGAAAACTAACTCGTTTTGCCCCAAAATGTGTTTGGAATATGGCCTGTGGCCACTAACGTCGTGGCGCTTCACCCACACCAGACCAAGAGGAAATCAACGGCTATTCCCTCTTGGATCACCCAGCCGCCCCGCAACATTTTCGCTATTTACAAAACAAGAGCTGCGAAAAGTCGCCATGGGGTTAAATTTAACTTTGACCTGCATTTGCAGACTGCTTCGGCCTTATTCGAAAATGCTAACGCTTTCGATGGTACATCCTGTACCGCGAAAGCTAAGCTCACATCCATGTGAGCTTCACGCTATTTTCTTCAACGTCCTCAAGTTCAGAGTTGAATCACACCAATTGCGAGCAAGGTATGCAAATCATTTATGCCCCTTTCCAAGCTAGCAGCATTCCAGATTGTGAGGGCCGATAGTTTCTAGTTGACCAAATTTTAGTAATGTTTCACTGTGTCTACCTTATTGGTGGCAACTTAGTGTTCCATATAGTTAGCGTTTAATGAACTTAGGTGACTATGAAATATTTTAGTGATTCAGAAAGAGGTGCTTTGCCTCGTACAAAAAACGAAATTCCACACAATGTATGGCTCTGATTGACTGCATACATTCAGGGATTGATTGATAGTGGATGGTTTGGTGAGAAATTTCCTGAACTCTGCCCTGATGGACAAGGTTGCTATGGCACCAATGAGAGAACTTTTTCATTAGCTCTTCAAGCCGAAATCTTAGGGATTGAATATCCTTTTGTAATAGAGAAAGAAGATGATCAAGATAGTTGGGCTTCTAAAATGGTGCCGTTTACACCGAGCTATTTAGAGGTGCTTGATCTTATTCAGTTTTGCTATGCCAATGTGAGTAAGCCTACATTAGGTCAATTAGCATCTTTTGACCGCCAATCAGCACAAAATGAGTTCTTGGCAAAAGTTGATACCATTTTTTCTCGAAATGGTTTGGCTTACGAGTTGCTAGTTGATGGGCAAATTAAAAGAGTTGTGAGCGGTTCTTTAAGTTCGGTCATTCGACAAACGCCGAAAACATTAGAACAGGAACTGAATGACTTAATTGAACATGCCAATAGAAAAATTTGTAATACTGATGTACGGGTTAGGTATGAAGCTATAAAAGAGCTATGGGATGCGTATGAACGTATGAAGACAGTGTCTGACCCAGAGAAAAATAAAAAACAATCAATGACCCTCTTACTGGACAACTGTTCATCTGATCCTATGTTTCGAGCAGAACTTGAAAAAGAAGCTCAAACTCTAACAAACATAGGAAACGCCTTCTTCATTCGTCACTCAGAGATAAGTCAGGTTAAGCTTACTGACAGTGACCATATCGAGTATCTCTTTCATCGGCTAGCAAGCTTTATGTTATTGCTGATTAAAACAATAATGTAGTAGGCTCTTGAGAATGATTCCCAAATTTTGGCGTTAGTATTTACGGGGATAATAATGAATCACCAGTATTACTCACAGAGAAATGATAGTAATCCAAATCTTGATGGGTTGCCATTGTCGGACACAATTGATTTGTTTGTACGTGTCTACAATCAACTTAAATCGGACGGCTATTTTACTCAAGCTTTTGGTTTTTGGTGCATTGATAACGACCATATAGAAGGTTTGATCAAGGATGTTGAGCTTGAAATGTTATTGACTATTCGTAAAAAAAACCTCTGGCCGATTCCCGAATATTCATCGTCATATACAAGAAGATGACTTTTTAGATGTTATTGAGTTTCTTTATCAGCACGTTTCTAAACCTATAGATGGAACTGTGCACTCCTATGGTGATTGTGGAATGCACTGGGAAACATTTAATAAAAAAGATGGACAAGTTGTGTTTTTAGATAAACTTAATACGGTATTGGGACACTATAAAAACAAATACGAGTTGGACACTTGTGGCCAAGTATTAAGTAAACCAGAGGAAGGCTTTGAACAAATATTCAAAGCAGATGTTCCATCTAAAGACGACAACATTGTTAATAGAATAAATGCTGCAACAACAAAGTTTAGACGCCATGGTTCCACTCTTGATGATAGGCGGCAAGCTGTAAGAGATCTTGCTGATGTTCTAGAGTATTTAAAGCCTAAGGTTAAAAAGTTGCTATCAAGAAAGGATGAGCAAGATTTATTCAATATTGCCAATAACTTTGGTGTAAGGCATCACAATGATAAGCAGCAAACAGCTTATGATTCAGCCATCTGGCTTAGTTGGATGTTTTATTTCTATTTGTCGACAATACATGTCGTGTTAAGAAAAATTGGGCATGATAATAACCACAAAACCTAACAGGTAAAATATCAACTCTAAAATGATCAATAGAGCTTGGTGAAAAGCATCTACCATTGAGAGTGTGTTATATGGCGTTTTGGGATACTAAGAATTATCTGAAAGAGACATTTCGTGCGATCTACTCTAAGTAACTTTTGTCCAAAAACGAGCTAGTCACTGCTTGAAAATGTCTAAATTCAGCTTTGAACCTGAGGCCGTTGAAGAAAATAGCGTTAGCCTGACAGGACGTCAGGCTAGCTTTCGCGGTACAGGATGTACCATCGAAAGCGTTAGCATTTTCGAATAAGGCCGAAGATGGTTACATACGCTGTCAGAAGCTCGATCAATTTCCGTGGCAATTTTTTCGCTGCTGTTGTTTGGTTAAAAAGCGAGAATGTTGCCGGAACGGCAGGGGTGATCCAAGAGGGGATTGCTGTTGATCCCCTTTTGGCCCGTGCAGGGTGGAACCTTGCGATGTTAGTCTGGTGTGGGCGACGCGCCACGACGTTAGTGGCCGCAGGCCATAAATACATAAAGGCCATAAATACAAAACAAAAAAACACCTGGATCCCGGCTCAAAAGCATTACCGGGATGACGTGAAGGTTGGGGCGACAAGAAGGCTGTTAGCAATCATCTGTTCATATATGAGTAGATGCCTTAGCTTGTAAATGTCCTTAAATGAGTTAGATGCCTTACTTGAAAATTGATAAATTCAACTCTGAACTTGAGGCCGTTGAAGACTCTTTATAAAAGAATACGTTAGCAGACCATGGACGGCCTGTGTATCTAAAGAAACTGCTTCGGACTTATTTATGAAAATACACAGTTTCTCTACGGTAAAAGCTTATCAAGAGAAAATTGTTAACCGACTTGAAAAGTGTTCAAACGATATTACCAGTAGCTGATTAATCAATCCGAATGTTTGTCTAGGTCTTCACTCGCCTCTGCTATTAACCATAAGCTTGCTGATATTATTTTAGGAATTGGCATAGATAGTGATACAAAAATGCCCGTCAGTTAACTGACGGGCATTTTTATGTCGGCTGCTTGTTGCTATCGCGGCACGTTATTGCAGCTATTTATGCACTAAATTACCAAATACGTACGCGCTGATCTTCAGGCAAGTACAACTTATCACCTGGTTTAACATCAAAGGCTTTATACCAAGCATCGTGGTTACGCGGGGCGAGGGCACGGTAACGACCTGGTGCATGAGTGCCGGCACGTAACTGAGTTAACATACTTTGCTCGGTACGTTTTTCTTTCCACACTTGAGCCCAAGCTAAAAAGAAACGTTGATCGCCAGTAACGCCATCTATCACCGGGGCTTCTTTACCATTCAAGCTTAATTTGTAAGCATGGTATGCCATTGATAAACCGCCCACATCGCCAATGTTTTCTCCGAGACTGTTACGTCCGTTAACAAAGTTTTCAGGGATTGGTTCATATTGGTTGTATTGCGCAGCGAGCTTATCGGCTTTAGCATCAAAAGCGGCACGATCTTCATCTGTCCACCAGTTACGCTGAACGCCATTGGCGTCTGATTTAGAACCTTGATCATCAAAACCATGGCCCATTTCGTGACCAATTACGGCACCGATACTGCCATAGTTAACTGCTGCATCTGCGTTTGGATCGAAAAATGGCGGTTGTAAAATTGCCGCAGGGAACACAATTTCATTAAACGAGCTGTTGTAATAGGCATTGACCGTTTGCGGTGTCATACCCCAACGATTACGATCCGTTTTTTGCAGTTCTTTCGCTACGCTATCGGCTTGGAAATATTTGCGCAGATTCTTAATATCACCCATTAAATCATTTTTAGTGAGGGTTAAGCCATCAAACTGTTGCCACACATCAGGGTAACCAATTTTAGGGTTAAATGCCGCTAACTTAGCATGGGCATTCACTTTAGTTTCGTCGCCCATCCAATCTAAACCATCAATGCGTTGGCCTAATGCTGTGCGCAGGTTCTTAACTAACTCGGCCATTTTTTGTTTAGACGACTCAGGGAAATAACGCGACACATAGACTTTACCAATAGCGAAACCTAGAGACTGAGTGCCAGACATTTCTTCAACTGCACGTTTCCAGCGTGGACGAGGTTGCTCTTGACCAGTGAGTTCTTTGCCAAAAAAAGCAAAATTGGTATTAAAAATGTCTTCAGACAATAACCCTGCATTATTACTAATGGTGTGGAATGTTAAATAGTCTTGCCACACAGTGAGCGGTTGTTGGTTAATTAAGCCAATCATAGCCTTAACCGGTTCAGGTTCAGATATGTTGAGTTGTGGTACTTGGTAACCACTCTGTGCGAAATAGATATCCCAATCAAATCCAGGATATTGCTTAACCAATTCTTCACGTTTGAGTTGGTTTAAGGTTAAATCACGGTCACGGCGTTTTTCTCTAGGCCATTGTGCCTGTGCTATTTTTGTTTCAAGGGCAAGAATTGCCTCGGCACGTTTTGCACCGTCGTTTATACCAGCAAAAGCCAGCATTGCAGCGATATGCTCAACATAAGCTTTACGAATTTTAACGAAACGCTCACTGTCTTCGAGGTAATACGAGCGATCGGGCAGGCCTAAACCACCAGCACCGATGGTCATTTCATATTGATTGGGATCTATACGGTTAAACCACATTCCACCCCAAATAGGGGACGATGCACCAGTAAGCCATGCTTCACCGAATACTTTGGTTAAATCTTGAGTTGAGCTAATCGCAGTAATTTGATCTAAGGTGGCTTTAATTGGTGTGATACCTAGTTTATTAATGGTGTCGGTATCCATATAGGCATGATAAAAATCAGCAATTAATTGTTCTTCGGCAGTTAAGTCGCTGCGGCTGGCAATATCGTCGATAATTGCTTTCACTTGATTTTCACTGCGCTCAGCTAAGGCATTAAATGCGCCATAACGAGTTTTGTCGGCAGGCATGACAAAGTTGTCGTACCAAGTGCCACTTGAATACATAAAAAAGTCATCGCCAGGTTTAACGGCTTCATTTCGTGCAGCTAAATCCACACCAAAAGTACCTAACTCTGCTTTAGCGGGGGCCGGTGAGGTCACGGCTGCAAGCTTAGTGTTATTTGTATCAGATACGCCGCAACCACTTAATAGTGCTGTGGTTAATCCAATCGCAATTAAGGATTTATTCATTGTTATCGTGTTCCTTGGTCTATTTTTACAGAATTATTTGCCTAGCCATATTGAAAGACTGACAAAAAATGTCAATGTTCGAATTGTTAGCAAATTTAACTAACGCTAAGTTAAGCAATGAAATGCGTGGCTGAATATGTGCTGGTTTGATGTTTATTGGCTGTATTGTTTATTTGAGAGGCACAGATAAGAGCAGTTGATTATCATCAGCATAATTAACCTAAACTTGGGATAAAAGTGAGTTAGGCTTTGTAATATTAACGCTGCCAGTGCTTAAGCCACCTAACTGTGTTGGGTTGGTATTTTCTTGGGGTTGGCATCAGTATTGATAGTGCTATAAGTAGTGCTATAGATAGCGTTATTGTTTGAGTTTGTTTACTCAATACGCTGTAAAACAGCTTAATAGTTAGATTTATGATTTACTCCACCGCTCACACCACCGCTCATACAACAAAGCTTACACAACAAAGCTTACACAACATCGCTGACGCGACAACTCTGACGCGACAACTCTGACGCGACAACTCTGACGCGAGAATGCTGACAGTAGGCTGGAGTGTTTAATCTGAATGTTGTGGTAATGATTTATCAATTTCCTTTGCCAACTGAGCCAATAAGTTGCTGTACGCGCTGACCAACTCCGCTGCCGTCGAACCTGCATTAGTGACCGCGATAAAATTTTGTTTTGCCAATGTTTGGTTTAATGGATTGTTTGTTAGCTCCCAGTTGGCATTGAGTCTGGCATTATTGCCATCTCGGTTGAGGGAAATAACCTTGATTTTAATGCTGTACAGGGGGCTGTTGTCTGCTTGCCAAGGAAATAACACTAGGTTACGACGGTTATCGCTTTGGCTGAGATTGATACTCATGACCCGGCTGATTCCTTGTTCAAGCGGTTCAGCCCAATAACTATTGGCAAATCGTTGCAGGTTACCATCGTCAAGTTGATACATCAGCTGTGTAAAATGTAAGTATTCGGCGACGTCAATTGGCCCTATACCAATGTCATACTCTAACGCAGTACTGCCCGACACTATTTGGTTGGGTATTGCAGTTAACACAAAGTACTGTTTTTCGGGAGAGCTTTGGCAGCCACTCACTAAACTCAATAGCAGTAAACCGATCCCCCAGTTAATGGTCCAAACTCCATATTTCCCCATGACATTATTCTCCTAAAGGTAGGGCTTTTTTACCGCGTATGATGGCCTCAGGTTGTTCATCTAAGGTTTCAGTCAAGCTACGTAATGATCGAGCTGTGCGGCGGATTTCTTCCAAGGTACTGGTGAGTTCTATCAACAAGGGCGAGTTTTGGTCGAGTGTGTTACCTGCTTGGTTTGCAAGCTGATTCATGCTTAATAGTGTATTGCGTAATTCAGTTAAACTATGGTTCAGCGACTCAACGAGCTTGGGTTCATCATTATTTAATTGCACCAGTAAATTATCGAGTTTTAACAGTACTTCAAGCCCATTTTTACCTAACGCTGCCTGAGTGCTGTCCAAATTAACCGCGGTATTTTTAACTGCGATGGCAGCATGATCAAAATTATCCAATGCTTGCTGTATTTTTCCGCTGGCAGCAATGTCACTGAGCTGCTGGGCTAAATTGTCGACATTGTTGACTAAACTTTTTAAGTTTAACGATTGCAGATCTTTGGACAACGATTCGAAATCAGTCGCGATGGTCGGCAATTCTAATAATTGGTCTTTTTCGCCATGGAATAACGGCGAGGTGTTGGGAAAGAAATCCAGTTCAACATATAGCAGTCCGGTGAGTAAACTCAGATAATTCAGCTGGGCGCGTAAGCCGTTATCGATGGCATGTGAAAAAAACTCTTCACCTACTTGGATCCCCTTAATATTGATACGTTTCAACAATAAGTCGGCATGAACTGCAGCCGTGACACCCTGGCTACTGTCGTTAGGGAAATCGATACTGATATCGCTTATTTCACCTATTATGACCCCTTTTAATTTTACCGGTGCGCCGACCTGTAACCCTTGCACTGAACTGTTGAAAAACATCACTACAGGGGCTTTCTCTGCAAATATACGCCCCCCAGAAAAGAACAGTAATGCAATAAACACTAAGATAATAGCGCCAAAAATAAAGGCACCAATCGCAAGCGGAAGTCGTTGGCTTTTACTCATGATATCTCCGATTTTTCGGTGCGATTGAGAAATTGACGAACCCTAGGCTGGCTACTGTGTATTTTTAATTCTCGTGGGTCACCACAATCGAGCATAGTATTGGTTTCATTATCCAAAAACACACAGCGAGTGCCGATTGACAATATGCTGGGCAGCTCGTGGGACACGATGATCACGGTAGAGTCTAGCGCCTGGCATATTTGCACGATCAATTGATCTAAACGCATCGAGCTAATAGGGTCTAAACCCGCAGAGGGTTCATCAAAAAATAACAATTGAGGGTCTAATGCCAGCGCCCGCGCTAATCCTGCGCGTTTGTGCATACCGCCACTTAACTCGGCAGGGTAAAACTTCTCGAAGCCCGCTAAGCCAACTAATGCTAGCTTATAGGCAACGGCTTCTGCAATTTGTCGCTCCGAAAGGTCGGTATAGAGCTGCAGGGGTAAAGCCACATTTTCGCCAAGCGACATGCTCGAAAACAATGCGCCTGTTTGGAAGGTAATCCCCCAATTTTTGAGCATTGCTACCTGCTCGGGTTCATCTGCTTGATAAAAGTTTTTGCCTTGATAGAGTACTTCGCCTTGTAGTGGCGTGAGTAATCCCACCATCGATTTGAGCAAGGTTGTTTTGCCACAACCACTGCCGCCAATGACAAAAAAGATATCATTCTTGTTAATGTCGAAGTTGAGTTTTTTTTGCACCTCGGTACTGCCGTAGCCGACTGATAGATTACGTACACTGATAAAGGCATCATCAACCATGGTTAGATCCCTAATTTATCGTATAAGATATTAAGCGCTGCATCGGAGACAACCAAAAAAACAATGGCCTTAACCACTGCGTGGGTCGTCGCTAAACCAACGGCATTCGAGTCACGTCCGCAAAGCAGTCCTGCCTGACAACCCGCAATCGCAATTAAAAACCCAAAAATTAAACTCTTTATTAAACCAGTGGAAATATCTACCCAATCAATCGCAACCTGGGTTTGCAAAATATATTGGGTATAACTCACGCCCATGCCGTTAGCAACTAACGCACCGCC
Source organism: Shewanella sp. AC34-MNA-CIBAN-0136 (assembly GCF_040309945.1). Lineage (NCBI taxonomy): Bacteria > Pseudomonadati > Pseudomonadota > Gammaproteobacteria > Alteromonadales > Shewanellaceae > Shewanella > Shewanella sp. AC34-MNA-CIBAN-0136. Next base: position 31,372 of record NZ_JBEOPJ010000014.1, read on the forward strand.
AATCATGCCTATTACATCCGAATAAATACACATTAGCGGCATAATAAAAATTAATGCTAATAACCGCGGTAAAACCAGAAACTCCATAGTGGGAATGCCCATCACTCGCAGCGCATCAATTTCTTCATTAACTTGCATGGTGCCTAATTGCGCAGCATAAGCGGCTCCAGTTCGGCCAGCCATAATAACGCCTGTCATTAAGGCACCCATTTCACGCACCATTCCGATAGCCACTAAATTAGCCACATATACCTGGGCGCCTAATTGACGCAGCTGTACCGAGCCTAAATAAGCCAAAATCATTCCCACTAGCAGACTAATTAAGGTGACAATCGCAAGCCCTTTAGGCCCAGCTTGTTCGATAAAAAAAACGATATCACTCCGGCGAGTTCTTGCTCTGCCAACCAACCAACGCCCGAGTGCCAAAGTGCAGTTACCGACAAATACTAATCCATCGTGTACTTGTAAGCCTTGGTTAATCAATCCTCGACGTAAGGTCGGCCATAGCCCGCCTAGGGCACCCTCATTAGTGGGTTGATAAACCGCAACATCGGTAGCGAGCAGCAGTAGTTGCTGCAACCCTTGAGGTGTTTGTTGAGTGTCTAGTGATAGTTTATGTTGCTCACACCAGCGAGATAATTGTAATAAGGCAATGGCGAGGCTTGAATCCCAATGAGACAACTCTGTGGTGATTAAAGTGACAGATTGGCAATTAGATGGCAGCTCAGCACAAATATCTGCGCCTAGCGGTGCTTGGCCTAATTGCCAATCACCAGCAAGGTTCAGTAAGCAGTTATCATCGTGCATGTCGATATGGAATGTTGCGAGTGTCATGCTAGACCCCCGAGCCAATATGAAATAAGTCTATTCGTTTGTTTAATAAATAGGTTAGCTTGATTTTTGATCCTGTTATCAGTGTAGACCAAGCTCGTTGATTATATTTTGACCTTGGACATATTATTTCATCAATAATGAAGCTATCACTTTGATGTATTGACGCTTTGCTACATTGAAGAAGCATTAGTTATGGACCGATGTTGTTGTGCAGAGGCAATAAAAACGGCGTTAACGATTGAACATAACTGCCGCTTGTCGCGGTTTAAAGCAAATAAACTTGCGCTGACAAAATTTAACGCTAATATATACTGTGTTTTTATACAGTATATATATTAGAGATTGTCATATGCGCGTTATTCCCATTGCAGCCAGTGCCGGCATTACCGGTTTTGAATCTCCTGCCGCTGAGTACCTTCAATTAGGCCTCAGCCTTGATGAGATATTAATCCAGCATCCAAGTTCCACTTTTATCGGCTTAGCCCAAGGTGAGTCGATGCAAGGTGTGGGAATATATGATGGTGACTTATTGATTGTCGATCGTCATGAAACGGCTAGAAATGGCGACGTGATAGTGGCTAATTTTAATGGTGAGTTTGTGTGTAAAATTCTCGACATGCATCGGCGAATGCTGATGTCGTCTAATGAGCAACATTTACCTGTGACCATCTGCGACTATGATGACTTTAGTATTGAAGGTGTGGTTATTCGCTCAATTCGTTGTCATCGTCAAAGCCCACTGCTTATCAGCAAAAAAGGTTAGGTAACAATGTTTGCCTTAGTCGATGCCAATGCTTTTTATTGTAGTGCAGAACAGGTTTTTCGTCCTGACTGGCGCGGCAGACCGATTATTGTATTGAGCAATAACGATGGCTGTATTGTCGCGGCTAATCGGCAAGCAAAAGAGGCGGGTATTGAGAAGTTTTTGCCTTACTTTCAAGCTAAAGCATTATGCATTCAGCGCAATGTCATTGTGTGTTCATCTAATTATGAATTGTATGCCGATTTATCGGCAAAGATGATGGCAATAATAGGCCGTTTTGCGCCAGAGCAACATGTGTACTCCATCGATGAAAGCTTTCTGTCTTTTAAACATTGTTATCCCGCAATCAAATGCCTACATACCCAGGGTCAGTTAATTCGTCGCGCCGTTTGGAAAGAAGCCCGCCTGGCGGTTTGTGTGGGCATGGGGCAAACGTTAACCTTAGCTAAAATAGCCAATCACGCCGCTAAAAAAATCCCGGGATACAAAGGAGTGTGCGTTATCGACACTGCGCAGCAATGTAATGACATTTTACGCCAGCTTGCCGTTAAAGAGGTGTGGGGGATTGGCAGGCGCATCAGTAAAAAGCTTGAATTGATGAATATTCGCAGCGCATACGATCTCGCCTCTATGCCACCGAGTCTAGCCAGAAAACAATTTAGTATTCAAATTGAACGCACCGTGCGAGAACTTAACGGCGAAGTGTGTAAACAATGGGATGAGGCTAGGGCAGATAAAAAACAAATTTTTTCCACTCGTAGTGTGGGTGAACGTATTTGCGATTTTGAATCGCTATTACAGGCATTGAGTAAACATGTTGGCATCGCAGCAAGTAAAGCTCGTCAACAAGGCTCACATTGCAAAACCATGTTGTTATTTGCCAGTAATTCGCCCCACGACGAGCGGCCTGTGAGTTATAGAGTTATCGTACATTTTCCGTGTCCAACCAATTGCACCATTGAACTCACCAAAGCCATGACAGACGCCGCCCCGAGATTATTTAGCAATGGTGTTCGTTATTACAAAATTGGTGTAGGCCTGGTTGATTTAGCCAGCGAGAAACATTTTCAATTTGATTTATTTAATACCGCTAAGGTCAATTATGCCTTGATGGATACGCTTGACGGCATCAACCAACGATATGGCCGCGATACAGTGTTTCTGGCAGCACAAGGAATAGAACAAAAATGGGCCATGCGCCGTGATTTACTCACACCTCAATATTCAACCCAATGGAAATGCTTACCCAGCATTAAATGCTAAGGTTTTATATTACTAAGGTTTATTATAACAGTGGTATTGCTCTGCCATAACACATGCAAGGTTGGGGCATTCAACTATGGCTAAACCTTAAAATGTGATTCAGCTCTGATTATCACTCTAATTAAATTGTTAATGTTGAATCGTACTCATCATATGGCCTACATAATGCGAAATACGCTGTTAAACATAGCAATGATAATTTCACTACTTGGACAATTACTTGTTCCAAGTTTTGCTATGTCTAATGAAATGGCCATGTCAGACATGCAGTCGAGTAGTATGCATCAATCAACGATGATGCAAAGTGACTGCGACACTAACGATGACTGTTGCTTAAACGATATGAGTCAATGCATTAGCCATTGTCATGCGGTCGCGAATGCATTTTTGTTATCAGCAACAAACCTCACCGATGCTCTACTAACGAGTGCCAAAGTGAGTTCGCATTTATGGACATCAACACCCACTATTCTAGTAAGCCAAAATCCGCCTCCGATAGCTTAATTCTTTATGTTTATTAGTTACCCACATTAATTTATAAAGATTTTTGTTGCTTCAACTATAAGCATCAAAAAACTATAAGCATCAAAAAGTTAACGGAGTTTATTATGAAAAAATTCATTGCGATCACACTATTATCTTTAGCCAGCTCAGCAGCAATGGCTGCCACTATCTCATTACCTGACTATTTAATCTTTACTGCGGTCGATGGCAAATCGGCATCAAATAAAACTCAAATGGAGGTGTCTCCTGGTCAACATTTAATAGAATTACAGTTTTATGATGTGTTTTCATCAGGAGCAGATGATACGAATTTTATTAAGTCCGATGCGTTATACTGGAGTCTACATCTAACCAAAGATGAAGATATTCAAGTGCGTAGCAAAGAGATTTTCTCTTCAACCAATGCAAAGAAATTTATTGCATCACCGGTGATAACCTTAGACCGCGCCAGCGTAAAAGGTGAAGACGTCAAATTAGTTAATCACGAAGAGTTAATGGCTATTATCATGAAACAACACAGTCAAATGATGCAACAATAGTAAAATTGATAGGGCGCTTACATAGCGCTCTATCGTTATCTACATCCTCGCACGCCTTATGACAGGTAAAATACTTGTCATCATAAATAATGTCACGCGTCACAAAACTCAAACCAGAATCGAAATTATTATTGGCATATGCCATTAATAAGCGTATATATTGCATATGCCAATTACTATTATTCGATTAATTTAAGCAGATAATGCCAAGCCTCCAAAAATAAACGAAGATTCTAGGACGCTCTCGGCAAAAGCTGTTTTAAGCCCAGTGGCATGTCGATAAACCAAGTTGGAACAACTGCGTTTAATCGATTTGTTAAAAATGCACATGAGGAGACATGATGATTACTGCCATACCTATGAAAGACCAACATATTGCCAACCACTTTAGCCGTGCCGATGAGATGCTATTCATTGATGAGCAAGGCCAAGTAAAAGGGCGCTTTGCCAACCCAGCATTAACAGAAGGATGTGAGGGTAAGCAACAATTAGTCAGTATGATACTGGCAAATGGAGCGGATCGCGTCATCGTGCGTAACATTGGCCAACAGCTTTTATCTAAGTTATTAAGTCAACAATTGAGTGTATTTCACGCAAAAAATGGTCGTACTGCAATAGAGTATTTTGCCAGTAGTCATTTAGCGGACTGTGAGCCATTTACCGAGGCAAGTCAGGGGCGACCATCCATCAATAATATTGCTAAGAAAGCCACTGGTGGTTGCTGTAACCATGAGCATAACCATAACCATGACCATGATCATCAACACGCTCATGGTGAAGAAGACTGCCATAACCAATCTGACTCGGGGACACATAAACGTTGCTGCGAGTCTAAATCTGAATTGGCGAATGAAACCACAACAATGAAACGTTGCTGCAATAAAAAACATTCACTAATTGCTCATTAATGATCGCTTGGGGTGTTTTATCACAGCGCTGTGGTGGCTAGTTAAGCTTTAAACCATAGCGTTGTAATTTTCGATATAAGGTACGCACACTAATATTAAGCGTTATCGCTAATTCGGCTGGCGATCCTGCATATTGCTCACATACCTGCGAAAGGTACGCACATTCCATGTCATCTAACGTCATCAGTTCGGTGTTAAGTTTTACGGCAATTGTTTCATCCTTAGATGTGTGGCTAGGTTGAACGCTTTCAGGTAAATCACTGCTGTGTATAACATCCTCATTGGCGATAAGTGCCGATTGCTCAATAATATTTTTCAATTCGCGAATATTTCCCGGAAATGCATAACGACCCAAAAGAGTTAATGCATTGATCGAAAACTTTTTATGTTTGTAATCAGAATATTTTATAAAGTGATTCACCAGCGTCGGAATGTCATCATAACGCTCACGTAACGACGGTAAGTAAATCGGAAATCCTGCAATGCGGTAATACAGGTCGCGCCTAAATTCACCTTTTTCAACCAAATCGAGTAAATTCTTATGGCTGGCACTGACTAGCCTAAAGTCAGAACGTTTCTGTTTTAATCCGCCGACGGCACGATAACACTGGGTTTCAAGTAACCTAAGTAACTTTACTTGCATGTTCATCGGTACATCACCAATTTCATCAAAAAACACCGTTCCACCGTGCGCTATTTCAATCAAGCCTTTTTTGCTGCTTGTCGCCCCTGTAAATGCACCTTTTTCATAGCCAAATAATTCACTTTCGAACAGATTTTCACTTAGCCCAGTGCATTCAATCACCACAAACGGTTTATCATTTCGGTTGCTGGCCTGATGTACCGCTTTAGCAACTAACTCTTTGCCTGAACCAGTTTCACCTTGTAACAGAACCGCGATATTGGATTGAGAGGCTCGATTAATCCTGTTGAGCATCTGCTTAAATGGCGCAGACTGACCGATCATGGTGCCTTTTTTTGATTCTGTCGATGCGTAATCTATGGCATCTAAAATCTCTAGATACCCCAATACCATGCCACTATTATCTTTTATAGGTTTCATTAAAATGTCGCAGTAAGACTTACCTTGCACCGTGCTGTGAATATGCACGGCACTGGCAGCTCGGTTAGTACTCTGGCATTGTAATAACGGGCATTCCTCACCGTGTTTATCGCAAGGTTGGTCACTATTATGAGAGATTTGATGGCATTTACTTTGGCCTAAAATAACGTCGTCATCATAGGTTTCGATATAGGCTTGATTAACCGCATGGATCACATAATCGGGAGTAATAAAAATCGCCGGTTTATCAATAGCGTTTATCATAGATTGTACAACGGTGGTGTTATTCATTGATTACTCTCGCTTGCGATTCATATTAATCGGCCAACCTTTATAATGACATTAATAGCACGATAAATGTCATTACGATGTCATATTTGTCACTCAACAACCTAGCATGGGCATCCTGTCAATTTCAATAATGTTTAAGCTAATGATTTTAAGCGATTAAACCTAACTAGTGTGATATGGCACAAGCTTTGTATTGATTGTGTTATATCGCTTACGACCGAACGGTGCCCTAGCAGTAGTGAACCCATGTACGAAAATTATGCCCTGAAGTTAATGGGAATGACCCGACTTGAAGACGAGGATGACAAATAATGAAATTAACATCAAAGCACAAAAAAACGGTTTTAAATGCACGTAACATCAGTGCGTTATTAGTGATTGCTAGCATGAGCAGCCTTTGCCATGCTGAATCACTAACGCAACAGCAGGTACTTGAACAACAGGCCAACCAACGCATTGCCGATTTTAGCCAAGCGTTAAAAGGTCAGTTACAGGCCGCAATTAAACAAGGTGGCTTAATCAATGCGGTGTCGGTGTGTAAATCGGTTGCACCTGCCATTGCCGCTGAAAACTCGAAAGATGGCTGGACACTGACTCGAACCAGTTTACGTGTACGTAATTCAGACAATACGCCAGATGAATGGGAGTTATCGCAATTACAACAATTTGAGCTGGTGAATGCCTCAGGACAACAACCTGCAGATAAGCCAATCGTGGCGAGTGAGTTTATCGTCAATGATGGCAACACTCAGTTTCGTTATATGAAGGCCATACCAGCGCAACAATTATGTTTAGGTTGCCATGGCAGTAATATTGAACCGGAAATGAGTGCATTGCTGAGCAAAACCTATCCAGATGATAAAGCGGTTAACTTTGCCCTTGGTGATATTCGTGGCGCATTTTCACTGAAAAAGGATATCAAAAAATCTACTCCATCGGTTACTGCTAAGCAATAGTCGAAAGCCAAAGTCGAAAAAGTAATTAACAAACTACCACGGGAATAGGGCTTTATCATTAAGCCTTATTCTTCGGATCTTAAATCAAATAATGCTTATTAATTCGCTGTTTGTTGCGACTTAATCCGCAGTTTACATTGATAGTTTAATTTAACATCATGCTGTAGTGATTAACCCTCCTCAGTCATTGACTCAATGATGTTGAGAATATTACCAATATTAATCTGAGGCTTTATCTGACAAATACCAGTGTATTGTGTTGGGAGTTAATGTGTCATGAGTAGAATTCGAATCGATCCTTTTTATCATCAAGCTAGCCATACTCTTACGTATGTGGTGACCGATATTGCTACCCGTCAATGTGCGATTATTGATCCTGTTTTAGATTTTGACATGGCGTCTGGCACCATAAGCACGAGTTTTGCTGATAGCATCATTGAGCATATCGATGAACATGGATTGGAAGTTGAATGGATTTTAGAAACCCATGCCCACAGCGACCATATTTCTGCGGCCTGTTATATCAAGAAAAAACGCGGAGGGATGACCGGAATTGGCGAGCACATCACCAAAGTTCAACATACCTTTAAGCGATTACTGAATCTTGATGATAGTTTTAAATGTAATGGCGAACAATTTGAACAATTATTTGTGGATGAAGAACTCATTAAACTGGGTCATTTAGATATTCACATTATGCATACACCGGGTCATACACCAACCTGCGTCAGTTATCTCATTGAAGATGTTGTGTTTGTAGGCGACACCTTGTCAACGCCGGAGTTAGGTACCGTTAATACTGACTTCCCCAATAGCAGCGCAATAACCTTGTACCATTCAATTCAGCGAATATTGGCATTATCTAATTGCACTAGGGTGTTTGTTGGCCATGATCCACATGCACAGAAACGTACAGATAATGGGTTAGAAACATCGGTGATTGCCCAAAAACGCTATAACAGTGTGGTAGGGGGGAATGTCACCCTAGCAGAGTTTATTAAACGGCATCAACAACGCCATATTGGCCCTGACATACAGCAACTATTATTAGCCGCCATACAAATGAATATTCGTGCGGGTAACATGCCATTAGCTGACTGTAAGGGTAACTACTACCTTAAAATACCGCTAAATCGGCTCTAAAAATGAATACACAATCAACCATTAGCACAATCAACCATTAGCACGGTTAGCCATTAACAGCATCTCCCATCACTAAAAAATAAGCCATGAACCACATAATGTTGGCTCATGTTTGCGTAATTTATATTTTATGAGGCACCAATGGAAAGCCATCTTGTTGCCATTGCATCATGCCACCGGCAACAGACAGAGGTTTGCTAAACCCCATATCCTGTAATGATGCTGCCGCCAGTGCAGAACGGCCACCGGTTCGACAAATAAGGTATATGTCTTTGTCAGCTAGTTCATTTAACGCCAATACCCACTCGCAGTGATGACTCACTAAAGGATGCTCGTGTATTTTCATCTCTAATACTCCACGTGGAAAATTCACCGCACCTTCTATATGGCCCGTCGTAAACTCATCATGCTCACGAACATCGATGATGATCACATCAGGGTTAAGCATTGCCGTCAGTAATTCTTGGGTACTCACTTCAATAATGTGGGTTTTAATCTCACTTATGTATTCCTGGGCAGTTTTCATGTGTACCTCGTGATGTTAAATAATGGATTTAGTTAAAATGAATAGCGCCATTAGCACTAAAAACACGGCAAATATTTTTTGTAAAATCGCTTTGGGTAAATATTGATTTATCCATTGGCCGGCAATACTGCCGACAAGTCCGCCTGCAATCATGATGGCAATAATCGACCCATCGAACTCAAACCCTTTACTTGAAAGTAATGAGTAATATTTAGCAAAACCGACCAGTGAGTTCATTGAAATAATCAGTAAGCTGGTACCAATGGCCAACGACATTTCAATGCCGCCAAGTAACACCAGTGCAGGTACAATTAAGAAGCCACCACCCACACCCACAAAACCGGTGACAACCCCAACCGCTAATCCTTGCGACAAGATTTTAGCGATATTTAGTTTGCCAGCTTGGTAGCGGCTAGATTGATTTCGCCACATCATCACCGCGCCAATGAGCATCAAAATGACAAACACAGTAAGTTGTATGTCACTGTTAAAGAAGCTGCTGAGCCATGCGCCTAAATAGGTGCCTACCATGCCAGGTAAACCAAATAAAAACACATGAGGCCAAGAGACTTTTTTATGCTTAATAAAGCCTATGCTGCTGATTAAACTGATAGCACCCACAATGCACAATGACGAAGCGATAGCTAATTGGGGTTGCATTCCAATAAGGTAAAGCAACACCGGAACAGTAAGGATGGAGCCACCAGACCCTAATACACTCAGCACTAAACCAATTAATAATGCGCCAATGATTGCTTGTATCATCATGGTTACTCTTAAGTTTAAAGCTGGTTAATCGGGATTTTTAAATACACAGTGCCGTTGTCTTCAGGTGCAGGCATTTGGCCTGCGCGAATATTGATTTGAATCGATGGCAATATCAGCCTAGGCATCGGCAATGTGGCGTCTCGTTGTTGACGAAGCGTCACAAAAGCAGATTTGGTCATAGTGTCATTCACATGAATATTGTGTTGTTTCTGTTGGATGACTTGAGTTTTAAATTGATGCCCGCGCCCCTCAGTAGGGTAGTCATGACACACGTAGATATCTGTTGTATCTGGGAGAGTAAATAATGCCTGAATGGAATCGTACAAAGTATTGGCATCCCCACCGGGGAAATCACATCTGGCGGTACCCACATCAGGCATAAAAATGGTGTCTCCAACAAAGGCGGCTTGATCATTCACAATGTAAGCAAGATCAGCCGGAGTGTGACCCGGTGTGTGCATAACACGAATGGTCATATTACCGACTTGTAACAGCTCATTATGTTTAAATAGATGGTCAAATTGACTGCCGTTAGGCAAAAAGCTAGCGTCTAGGTTAAATACCTTTTTAAAAGTCTGCTGGACTTCGGTGATGTGCTCGCCAATACCCATTTGGCCACCAATTTGGTCACGTAAATAACTGGCAGCAGATAAATGATCGGCATGAGCATGGGTTTCAAGTATCCATTTGACGGTTAACGCTTGGCGTTCAATCCAATGTAAAACCCGATTAGCATTTCGTGTGCCTGTTCGACCTGATTTATAATCAAAGTCTAAAACCGGGTCAATAATGACAGCAAACGATGTGGTATTATCAGCAACAACATAAGTGAATGTTTCACTGTCTTCATCTAAAAATTCATGGACACTAAAGGTTGAAATCATCACAAGCTCCTGTTAAATAGTGCACAGGGACTAAGCGTCCCAGTGCTTGCCACGGGTTAAAGCGACTTCTTACTAAAATACCAATCTACATAATCATAACCCTGGGATAATCGTGCTTTAGCGTCAGCAGTTGTTGCTGGTGGTGGCACAATAACGTCATCGCCAGGTTGCCAGTTTTCTGGGGTAGCAACGCCATTGGCATCACTGGTTTGCAGTGCTTTTACTAATCGAACAAATTCATCTATAGAACGACCATTACTCATTGGGTAATACACCATGGCACGCAATACACCTTCGGGATCGATAATAAAGGTTGCGCGAACGGCAGCTGTGTCACTCGCACCGGGTTGGATCATGCCGTAGGCTTTAGCCACTTCCATTGATAAGTCGGAAATAATCGGGAAGGTTATTTCAACGCCAAAGTTTTCTTCAATGTTACGTACCCAAGCGATATGGGAATGAACACTGTCGATGGATAAACCGAGTAACTCAGTATTAAGCTTGGCAAATTCTTCTGCACGTTGAGCAAACCCAATAAACTCAGTCGTACACACAGGGGTAAAATCCGCAGGATGGGAGAACAACACTAGCCACTTACCTTTATAGTCAGTAAGTGAGCGCATGCCATGTGTTGTCTTGGTATTAAAGGCCGGAGCGGGTCGGTTTAATTGCGGAAAAGAAACAATAGAATCAGTCATGTTATTACTCCAAAAAAATGGTTAAGTTAATGCAACTCTAATCTGTAAAGTAGATTGCAAACATACTTAGTAATAGCAATTGCTAGGCCAATATCGGTTAGATGATAATAAATAACATAAATAAAAATAAGTATCTGATTTTATTAATTAAAAATTTAGATGTGATTAGTTGTTAGATGATTTTTACATTAGCCACACAATAAGTTGTGTTTAACTCGTGTCATAAATGGCACAAAAGACAAAAATGACCACGTTAATTGTCGCAATAGCACAACCGATCAAGCGATACTGGTGTTAGCAGTAAGGTTTCTGAAGTGAGTAATTAACAAGTCTGTGCATAAAGCCGCATTATATGGATTAGAAATAGAGCTGATAGCGGAATAAACATTTATTTAACCGATAGCAATGTGAAGCGGGTCTTGATTATGCTTGTGAAGCCTATACCGTAATATCATTTAGGTTTATATTTTCGTAAACAAATACATGACTTATAAAGAGTAATTCGTAAATGGAATTGGCCAAGCTTTCACGTATCAGTATGAAACACTTGATCACTTTGCATGTGATGCTTGATACCCTCAGTGTCACAGCCTGTGCTGAACGGTTATGTCTAAGCCCATCGTCGGTGAGTAAAACCTTAAGTCAGCTAAGAGAAAGTTTGCATGATGAATTATTCTATCGTCATGGCAATTCACTCATCGCCACTGCATTAGCACGACGACTAGGCCCAAGTGTGAAGCAGATGATTAATGATATGAATCAGATCATGAACCAGGATGTGTTCAAGCCACAACATTATCAAGGTAGCTTTTCACTGGCGATGCGCGAAAGCACATTTGAGTTGTTAGCCGCCACATTAACGGCTCATATTCTCAACCTGGCGCCCAATATCCATATCGATATTTACAATAAAGACAACATCGGCTTTGACGGCTTAGTAAAAGGCTCGTTGGATTTTATTCTTTTGCCACATGACTTAAGCCAACCAACCAATGTCGATGAAGACTTAGTCTGGGAAACCTTAATCAACGATGAAATGGTCTGCCTAATGAGTGCTAGCCATCCACTGGCGTCACAGCAGACTATTAGCCTTGATGACTACTTAAATTTCAGCCACATCGGCATAACAGATACTGATTTGAGCACACCATTTTTTGATATTTTACTGGCACAACAATCTAAAAAACGGGCGATACCGATTTCGGTACCTGACTTTGGCAGCGCAGCGTTAATGTGCCATCACAGTGAACTGCTATTTACCTGTTCGCGCCACTGGGCCTCAATAGCCAAGCAAGCCCAAGGATTACTGATTAAACCGTTACCGATCGATTATGGCAAAGTTGCTTATAGCCTTGTGTGGCATCGGCAAAGTATGAACGATCCTGCTCATCGTTGGCTGTATGAACAAATATTGCTGTGCAGTCGTTAAGCGCATCAATACGATTTTAAGTATTGATTAAATGGTACTTTATCAATGAATTGATTTGGTATTAAGTTGCAGCAAAGCCGTGTTAGCCATTTATTCAACCTCAGTTACCTATAGATGTGACATGTAGAACTTACCTATAGACGCTAAATATAGGTGCTAAATATAGCGATTAGATATATAGCGATTAGATATACAGCGACGGTAAGACGATATTGGTTACTCCTCGCTGAGTAAGTTGATTTGCTAAACGTGCTATATCCGCTTGAGTACATTGTGGCCATGTAGAGCCTATGCCTTTAACACCATGATGATGAAACGCATTTAACTTCACCCGAGTCTCTGTGGGGAGGTTGGATAAATACCCGCCCAGGGCGTCAACATCATGCTCATAATCCGTGATGCCGGGAATGTGTAACAGTCTTACTTCATACAATTTATTGTGCTGAGTCAGTAACTCGATTGACGTAAATACCGGCTGGTTATCACGCCCTGTGATGTAATGATGGGTATCTTGTTGCCATGCTTTTAAATCAACCATTGCGCCATCTAAAAATGGCAGTAGCTTATGCCAACCTGTTGAGCTCAAGCTGCCATTGGTGTCGAGCATACAACTTAGATGCGATAAATGTTCTGAGGACTTTATCGCACTAAAAAGCTCAATAATAAAAGGCAATTGTAAGCTCGCTTCGCCGCCACTGAGTGTAATGCCATTGATAAAATGACGTTGTCCGTAGATAACCTCTAGCATTTGTTCAACGGTGTAATGAGACGTTTTAGGCGTCGATTGTCTAGGGCATACCGCAAGGCAAGTATCGCATTGGCTGCATTTGGTGCTGTCCCAGACAATATGGGGCTTACTTGGAGAACTACATGGAGAACTACTTGGCGAATGATTAACTGGTATTAGAGTTCCGTGTAACCACATTTCTTGTGACCGCATTTGGGGTAACGGCATAGCTTGTGAATGAATAAGACTAAGTGCCTGTTCAGGGCAACTATCAATGCAGTCACCACAAGCATCACACAAACTGATGGTGTGAGGATTATGACAATTTTTGCATTGATAGTTGCAGCCTTGCAAAAATATCACCAAACGACTGCCAGGCCCGTCGACACAGGAAAATGGCAATATTTGACTGACAACGGCATGTTTACTCATGAATAAAAGGAGCTTGTTCGTGAGCAATTACCCGAGCTTGGCGTTGAAGTATCCCCGTATTGATTGCGGCTTCAGCAGCTAACCCTGTGGTGTTGGTGCGTGAACCGCATTGCTTAAAAGTTTCAATGTCCGAGCGTTTAACCATATAACCAGTAACACGGACTAAATCGTTATTAGCAACATTGGCACTAAACTCTCTAAAACCTGAACTAAGGGCGCCTTTACAGAGTTGGAACATCGCTTGAGGATTCGCTTTAACGGTTTCATCTATGGTTAGAATATCGCTGATTCCGGCAGTATAATATTGATGATGTTTAGCTAGTGCTTGAATATGACTAATAGGGTCTGGTTCTGAGCCATAGGGAATACGCACGCCAGGGGTGACATTTTTATCCAAACTAATGCCACTTTGAGAATGCAATAACGCGCGACCGTTATAACCGTAAGTGACCGGGGTCGACTTTACTATGTTGTCTAAAGCTGCAGATATTCTGAGTCCAAGTTCATTAGCATCAAGGTTATGGCCGTAGCCTGTATTGGGTTTACTTGCGACGTTGGTAGTTGAAACCTCAGCAGCACTAGGTAATAAGGCTTGTAAAATATTGACCGCTTCAGCCATACCATAAATACCGAACATAGGTGCAAAACGAGATTCATCGATCAACTGTTCCTTAACTAAAAAACTGTCAAAGAAATGAGATTGTTGGTGTAGAAATGCCGAACGCGCTTCAATAAGCTCGAATGCGAGTTGGCTGTAATATGGCAGAGTTTGGGCAAAAAAATCATCAATACTGTTAGCGTTTAGAGCGACTTCTTTGAGGTTAACCCGCACCAAGGTATTGGCGCCGCCAGCTAACGGTAATGCGTTATAACAACTGACAATCCCAAAACCACGAGTATCGAAGGCGTCGGCATGTAGCGGATAGTTGGCAATGTGAGGTTTACCGCATTGACAAATATTGCTGGTGGCCTGAAATAATAAATCATCTGGCGTTACGGCAGGGTCATACATGAAGGTTAGGTTGGGGGCAATTTGTTGTAATTCTGCATCTATACGCAAAATGGTTCGGCAAATAATGTTATCAGTTGGGCCAATATTCACATGCATAAACGCATCGGGTAACGTGCGGTCGAGTAATATCCAAAACCGCTTGAGCTTGCGATAGATGGCTTCAGCATCAAGCCCTTGTGTAAAAGGCATTAATAACGTATCTAATTGGCCTAAGTAAACCGGGATATTGGTCACCGATGGCACATGAAAATAAAGAATGGTTAATGCATTTAAGGCGTCATCAAAGTCTTCGGCGGGCGACAGCTCCAAATACTGAGATCCTTGCTGCAGGTATTTGGCATAATCTGGCAACACATAACGCGGTTTAAATGGCGCATGACCTTCAAACATATCGCAAATAATACCTTGCTTCATGGCATTATTTACCGGCTCAGACACCGCCACATAAGGCAGACTGTTTTCAGCTTCTAGTGCTAAATAGTTGGATTTTTGCTTAGGAGAAAGGTGAGGGTGGGTGACAATTTTCTCAATGTTATCTTGTAATGTCATGATGAAACTCACTTTTTATAGACTAATGCTTGATAACAACTAATCTACTCAAAGGCAGGATGTTTAAACAGTGAAAATAGCCGACGTTGGCATTGATAAAATCGAAATCCGATGATGAAGGTCACATCCCAAATGACAGAACATATTGACTAGTGAGTCATGAACCCTATAAACAAAGAGTGGCAGAAAAATCATAATCGATAAAGAGGAACGTTATTAGATTATTACATTACTAAGTTATTACGTTGCTGGGCGTTGGGCGGTTAAACCGGAAATGGTGTGAAATATGGCTAACGCTTTTTAAGTAGGGTGTTACTGGCTTTGTAGCGAAACTAACAGGCTCTTAATCCAAACAATAAACTTCAGTTCTATTTCTTCCAAGTGCTTTGGCTTTATACATAGCCTTATCCGCTTGAGTAAATAAATCTGTAAACAGTGTTTTATCATCACAAATACTGACCCCAATACTGACGGTTAGCACGCCGTCACCCACTTTAATTTGCGTGATGCTATCTTGGAGCCGGTTACAAAATAATAAAGTATCACTTTTGTTGGAGTCTGGTAGCAAGATCAAAAATTCTTCGCCGCCAAAGCGAGAGACAAGATCGGTTTGTCGACAAAAGTCCTTCAAAATATGCCCGAGTTCTTTCAGTACTCGATCACCCTCTAAATGACCAAAGGTGTCATTAATGATTTTAAAATGATCGACATCTAACACTAATAAACTAACAGATTGATGAGATCTAGCAGCCTGTTCAAGCGCTAACGTACAACGATATTTCATTTCTCTTCTATTTAATAGCTGCGTTAACTCGTCAGTTGAAGCAAGCAATTTTAATTTTTCAGCTTGCTCCTCAAGTTTTTTTCTTGTTTTTATTAACTCATCATAAAGTTGGTCTCTCTTGGAGGCATTGAAAAAACTCCAATAAATACAGCCGTCATCGCTTAAATGAGCATTCACTGTTATCGGAATTCGTAGCCCGTCAGCATTAAAAATAATCAACTGCATTTCTTCACAAATTTGTTCGTGTAAAAGTGTTGGAATTAAATAACTTTGAAAAAATATGCGGGAAGATTGGGTAAAGATAATATCCGCATTTTTGCCTATAAGTTGCTCTGGATTCCACAATAGTTCGTCGGTAAAGTATGAGTTTACATAAATAATAATGTTGGCTGCATTGGTGACTAACGCACCACACTGGAAACTATCTGGGGAGTGCTCAAATGTTTTATTACTTTCGATTTTACTATTTTTTGTCGTGATCATTTTGCGAATTTCATTATCGATTTTAAAATTTCTTCAGGATGAGTCATATGCAAGCAATGACCATGGGCAGCGATAATGTTAAGTTCGCTATGGGGTATTTCGCTCACAATAAACTCACCAACAGATGTTGCTGCCAGGGCATCATTTTCACTTTGTAAAATTAAACACGGTTGTGTAATCTCTTTTAGTAGATAACGATAATCAGATAAAAAAGTCGCTTCAGCAAAGTTCTTCGCAATAACCGGGTCGGTAGAACAAAAGCTGCCTGATAATTCACCAATAAGTTCATCAGAATTGGTTGTTCCCATTACTAACGGAGCTAAATAATTAGCCCAGCCAATATAATTTTTGTCCATTAGATTTAACAATTCGAGTAAGTCTTCTTTATCGAAACCGCCAAAATATTCAGGAGGAAAATTTAAAAAACAGGGTGAAGGACATACCATTACCAGCTTAGAAAATAGCTCAGGTTTTTGAATTGCAGCAATCGCACCAATAATACCGCTCACTGAATGCCCTATGAAAATAGCGTCAGTTAAGTGCAAAGCGTCACATACTTCGATGATGTCTTCTGCATATCCTTCAAGTTGACCATAACGTTTTCTACTGTATTGAGAGATATCAGAAGCACCTGAACCAACATAATCAAATAGCACAATAGTAAAATGCTTCATCAGTTCAGGGGTTACAAAACGCCACATATTTTGATCGCAACCAAACCCGTGTGCGAGAACTAAGGTTTTGCTACCATTACCGATTAATTTAACATTATTTCTAACAAGAACAGCATTTGAATGAGACATGATTTTTCCATTTTTACCAGGTGACCAATGATGACTACCTGCTGGATTTATTGGCTAAACAGTAAAAGTTTAACGGGTAAAAGTAAAATACCAACACTATGAAAATCAAAATGAACTTTTTAATCGCCTGATCATAGTTTTTTAGGTAAACATAAATTATTAACCAGCTCGTTATGAATCACAACCAAGAGAACATAATATCTTATGTAGGCAAACCTGATTGAATCCTATTAGTTACAATAATGTTAACGTCACGATTGAAGTATACACAATGAACACTGCTATAACTATATATCCCTAAAAGGGCGTAACGTTAGCTAGTGTCGTCTGATAACGGTTTAATAAAAGCAGTTAGCACCGTGAGTTGATTAAACAGACGTTTTTAAACAGATGGATAGAACAATAAAACTAAATTACAATGTACGACTTTTGCTTTAAAAACTCACGCTATAACAAGAAAATAACGGCGTACTATCTGAGGAACACCTTTAATTGAGAGCATCAATCTTCCTTATTGCGGCAGGTTTTATCCTGTTGAGTGGTTGCCAAACTGTTGTTGTAGAAGATGCCAAAGCAGAAAAAAGTCTTGGTGGTGTGAATAAACCAACATCATTAAAAGTTCCTAAGTTGTTAGCTCGGCGCAATTATCAAGACAGCGGTGATGTATGGGAACGCATTCGATATTCAATGGATATGCCCATTCCAGATCAACAATTAGTTAACCAATATCGTGATTGGTATATTAATAATCCACAGCATCTCGAGCAGATTTCACAGCGCGCCAAGCCGTTTTTATATTTAATCGTCCAAGAGTTTGAACATCGAGATTTACCTATCGAACTGGCCTTACTCCCTATAGTAGAAAGTTCGTTTAATCCTTTTGCTTATTCCAGTGCCGACGCATCAGGCCTGTGGCAATTTACCTCACCAATGGCCAGCCATTTTGGATTAGAGATGAATTGGTGGTATGACGGCAGAAAAGATGTGCCTGCTGCAACCACCGCTGCATTAGATATGCTCGAATACTTGTATAAAAAAACCGACAACTGGTTATATGCACTAGCCGCATACAATGCTGGTGAAGGTCGCTTACGTGAGGCTATTAGATATAATGAAGCAAGAGGGCTGAGCACCGACTTTTGGTCTTTACCATTACCTAAGGAAACTCGGCAATACGTACCACAATTGCTGGCAATAGCAGATGTGATTAAACATTCTGAAAGCTACGGCATCAGTCTTAAATCCATTCCTAATAAACCACTAGTTGAAGTAATTGATGTCGGAAGCCAAATTGACATCGCAGTTGCTGCCGATCTAGCCAATATATCAATTGCTCGGTTACAAAAATTGAATCCAGGGTTTAATCGCTGGGCAACATCACCCGATGGACCGCATCAGTTGATAGTGCCAGTGAGTAAAGTCAGTGAGTTTAAACAAGCTCTTGCGGATACTGATATTAGCGCTAGAGTAAAATGGTTTAAATATCAGATTAGAGCTGGCGATAATATTAGTGTCATTGCAAAACGTCACCTTACAACGGTGTCAGAAATAAAAGCGATGAATGACATTAATGGCGATAAGATCGTTGCGGGTCAATTTTTGTATATGCCACAAGCTGCATCGGGCATGACACCCTTAGTCGAACTGGCTACAACACAAAACGCCCAAGTCTCTACACCAAAGCAAGCTGCACCAAGCAAACAGCCAAGGATTATTACAACATCTAATCAGTCAACAGTTCAAAGCGATCACACGGTAAAATATGGCGACACACTGTGGAGTATTGCCAAAGTGTATAAGGTCAGTGTGGACCAAATTATCGCTTGGAACAAAATGACAGACAAAGACAAATTAACGGTAGGTAAAACCCTGCAGTTTTATCATCAACCCTTCAAACAACAGCAGAGCCAGTTGTAAGCCTGTTGTTTAAAAACTCATAAGCACAATAGCTCAAATATTGTAAAAGTTGAGCGTTACATAAATCTGAGTATTTACCGATTTAACCTAGTGAAGCACATCGAAATCCAGCTGTGCATATAGACACTTTTGATTATAAAAATCGATCATTCATGTTTAATAGAGCGATACACAATGCTTGAGGTCATGTTAAATCTTAGTGTTCATATTTTTTCATATTTGTTTCCGATCAGTTCATATCCAGCTCAATAGCTATTCACAAGTTTTGAATATAGTCACTCTATCAATAAGAACATATATTTTAGGGTGATGAATATGAACATTAGAAAAACTCAATTAGCTCAGTCAATTTTATTAGGCAGTCTACTTTTATCGGCGACCTCTTTTGCCAACGCTGCAGACGATGATGTCTTCGGTGGAGCCATAAGTGGTAAATTAACCTTTGCTTCAGATTATGTTTTCCGTGGCGAATCAGAAACAATGGATGCAGAAGTACCAGTGGTACAAGGTACCCTAGGTTGGGGCAATGATCTGGGTTGGTATGCTGGTGTATTTGCATCCAATATCAAATTTGCAGACCCCAATTTAGAAATTGTCACCGCACCCTATATTGGTAAAGCAGGCGAGTTTGGCAATAGTGGTATCAGTTACGACGTCATGGTTTTTTCTTACCTGTATCCAGGTGCCTCATATTCAAATTATACCGAACTGTGGATTAAAGTCGGTAAGCAATTTGGTCATGCAAATGTGCAGTTAGAAGTGACTCCAACAATCGATGATTGGTTTGGTGTAGAGGGCTGGCAAGGTGTTAACTATGCCGTTCATCCGAGCTATCAGTTTGACAATGGTTTATACGTATCAGCAAGTATCGGCTACCAAGATTTAGATGGTCATGGTGCAGAAGGTTGGGGGCACTGGAATTTGGGTGTGAGTAAAGCCTATGCCGGAATCAATTTTGATGTTCGTTATCATGGCAGTACCATGGATAGCGATCATAAGGTCTATGGCACTCAAACAAAAATCTTTGATGACCGAGTGGTTGTTGGCGTCAGCAAAAGTTTCTAAATTGATAATATAATCTTTTTTATTATTGGACCTGATTCTACGCATTCCCATTGTGTGACTCAGGTCCTTTTTTATAAACTATTTTGCTAGCTGTCACTCATTCCTGACAAATCTTTATAGGAAAATATGAAAAGTTATGAATAATAACGGCCATTATTAGCAACACTATCTGGATAGGATGATGGCACATACTGGTTTAACAAATACGGTACTCGTCGTTGACGATGAAGCCGTGATCCGCGCTCGATTAAAAGGTTATTTTGAGCGTGAAGGTTATCGTGTACTTGAAGCTGGAGACGGCGAACAGATGTGGCAACAGTTTACAAATCAACATATCGATTTGGTGATGTTAGATATTAACTTACCCGGTACCGACGGTTTGAGCTTGGCGCGTGAACTAAGAAGTCGTTCGGACGTTGGCATTATATTAGTCACTGGTCGTGATGAAACCATTGATAAAATCGTTGGCCTTGAGATGGGTGCTGATGATTATGTGACTAAGCCATTTGAATTAAGAGAACTATTGGTAAGAGTTAAAAATTTGTTGTGGCGAATTTCATTAGTTAAAAAAGCACAACAAGAAGTTGTAGAACAATTTGAACAGTGTGACGATATCATTACCTTCGATAAATATATTCTTGAGTTAAACAGCCGAAAACTGAGTCGTGGTGACGAGGTGATAAAGCTGACTAAAGCAGAGTTCGAATTACTTACCGCCTTTGCATTGCATCCACAGCAAGTACTATCACGTGAGCGGCTAATGCAGCAAACAAGCCACCGTAATGAAGATGTAAATGATAGAACCATTGATGTCATTATTCGCCGTTTGCGAAATAAACTACAGGCAGACCTGTTTGTAACGGTTCATGGAGAAGGCTATTTGTTTGCGACAAAGGTTAAAGATTAGTTTTTGTCGTCACGCGATAAATGGGGTAAAAGTCTGCAGGGGCTAAGCTGTTGTTAAACATATTGAGTTGCACAGCTCCTTGTTCTAACGCCTGTATTTGTGGGCCAATATCCCCAAATGAGTGTGTCCCCTCCAGTAGTTTTACCGCAATATCTATTGCCAATTTACCTTGTAACACCACTTGATCATCACTACTGAAAGCCACTTTATTGCGATAAAGTCCGCGCAAGGTCGCTGGCGATAAATAGCTGCTCACAAGTTTTACTTGGCCAGTTAATCGTTTATGTTGCAATGTTCCTATTGCTGCTTCAATAGCAACGGCACTGCCTAGAATATAACTAGGAACATGATCATTAAGTAGATTATGAAGTTGGTCACGATAAAGGTCACGATTATTATCGGTATGACGAATTGACGAAACCACAATAGGACTATCGGCAATAGCATCTTGAATACCGAGCTCAACCCAATCGCTGCCGCCAACACTTTCTGGGCCGGTGAGTAGAGCGAGTGTTACTGGAGACGATGGCGGTAAATTTTTTACAGCTTTGGCGATAAAGCGGCCAGCTTTCCAGCCCATTTGATACCAATTGACGCCTACACGAGTTGTTATAATGGGGTTATCGAGTCTATTCACTAACGCTATGATGGGTTTATTAATTAGCCCCGGATATTGATCAAGTAAATTGGGGGCCACAGCACCGAGTAAGATGGCATCGAACGGTTGATTAAGGCAGTATTCAAGTTGTTTTAGTTGTTGCTCTTTTCTGTAATAGCTACCAGCTTCAAATAATTCTAAATTAATGCCTAATTGGCTGGCTTTTGACACCAAACCATAATCAATGCCGATCCAATAAGCGTCTTTAAGGTGAGGTACTAAGGCACAGATTCGCCAAGCCTTTTTGGCCGAGGTCAGTTGATTATATTGTATTGATTTTACTGTTTGAATTTTGGCATTAAAGGGCGTGCGCTGCTGTAATGTCCAGCTAGAATCGGATGTTGCTTCAGCAAGTAATGGTATTGTCCCTAAGCAAGCTATGAGCAAATAAATAAGTCGGCGCATTATATTGTCTCGATTAAGGTTTCTAAACAGAACACTAAAAAATTTTCGTAATTATAACATTTTAAGGAATGACTGTGAGCACTTTATCACTATCAGGCAAGAGCTTAGTGGGTCGCCTTATGTTGGCATTCTGTCTGCTCGGATTGTTATTGTTAATGTTAGTTAGCCTTGGCAGCATTTCGCTTTATTGGGTAAAGCTGGCTGACCAGTATCTATATGAAGAGGCGTTACCTGCATCTGAGGCTGCAAGGCAATTGATGCAGTCTTCTAATGGCTTGCTCGACAATGCCCAAGCGCTTGAACGAGTGGAAGAAGAGGCTCAACGCGCTTTCCTTGGGCGTAAGTTATCACTGGAAAGCACTAATTTGCTTTCTGCTATTGAACGACTCAATTCGTTAAATCTACAAAATCATGGTGTTAATAAAGATCAGCATTTAGCTTTATTAGCTGGCGAAATTATCCATGACTTATCGGTATTCGGCCGCCAAGTGGGTAAACGTTTAGTGTTGGCGGCGCAATTGATTAATAAAGGAGCCGCACTGGCGGAAGCGGCCAGTAACAGTGGTGTTTTACTTGAAGCAGAACAAGCCGTGGTCGATTCAACCATTTTGGCCAAGTTGAGTTTAGCTTACCCTCAAGTGGTTGGCGCTGAACAAAGTGCCAAACTTTTGGACTCCATCATAGAGCAAGACTTGGATGTCCGTGAACGTTTAAATCGAGCTTTGGGATTGATCCATCACATTGAGTTAGTAGGGCAGTTATTACAGTCTCCAGACCAACAACTCGGATTAAATAACGTACTCAACAGTATGGCTCGAGTACTGTCTCCAACGACTTATACCATTAATTCTACTCGCGATAACTCACAAAGCGGCAACGAAATACCGAGCCCTTACACAGGTTCAGGAACGAGTGGGCAAATTGATTTAATGCCTCTAGAATTACTTAAAGGCTTAATTCGAGATCCGGTTAGGGCGACAGAGCTTGAGCACCAATTGATAATGTTAAGGGAGGTGAATGTTGGCTTAAGTTTGCAGCAGCAATATGCGCAATTGCTAACAAAACAAAATGCGCAGCTGTTAACGCTGACGGATAAATTAGGCCAACTGAATAAGTCAGTCGATAGTGCAATGAAAGCACAACAGCTACAGGCAGAACATGCCCGAAGTAATTTTTTACAGCAATTACTGTGGGCTAAGTCAGGGCTGTGGGCGACAGGTATTTTGATGTTAATCATTATGCTGTTGGTGGTTTATCGGGTTATTTATAAAGGCATCGCTTTACGCCTAAGTGAAGCAACTGCTGCATTATCTCAATTAAGTCAGGGCAATACCGAAGTGGTACTGGATCCTCACGGAGACGATGAACTCACCGCGATGGCTTCTGCCATTGAAGCTTTTAAACAAAAAACCGCGCACAATCAAGCTCTGCAATCTGAATTACAACAAACGGCATCAGAATTATTTGCCCATAAAGCCTCACTTGAAAGTACCGTGCAGGCACGTACACTCGAACTGGCTGAAACCAACCGTCAACTAGACGCTGAAGCAAAAGGGCATTCGACGGCTAGAGTGATGGCAGAACAAGCTAACAAGGCAAAATCGCTATTTTTAGCGACCATGAGCCATGAAATCCGTACTCCGCTAAATGGTCTTTTAGGCACCCTGACTTTACTGAGTCACTCGCCATTACCTCCAGCACAAAAACAAATGTTGGCATTATCGCAATACAGCGGCACCTTACTGCAAAATGTACTTAATGATATTTTGGACTTTTCCCGTTTGGAGCAAGGTAAATTAACTAACGAACCACGGGCTGTTGCGCTTAATGAGCTGCTCGATGAAGTGATGGCAATCATGTTAGCTGGTGCGGGATTGTCAGGTATCTCGTTATATTTAGTTCGCGGTAATTTACCTAAATGGATAACGGTAGATGGCCCAAAATTGCGCCAAGTGTTGTTTAATTTGCTCGGCAATGCCATTAAATTCACTCCAGCAGGAGAGGTTACATTACGGGTAAATGTGGTCGAGAAACAATTAACCTTTGAAGTGGCAGATACTGGCGTTGGTATCAGTGAAAAGGCCATGGATCAATTGTTTATCGCCTATGGTGTACAGCCTAATCAAGGCAGAACCAGAGGCACAGGACTTGGGCTCGCTATTTGTAAAGAATTAGTCTCGTTAATGAATGAGGCTAACACTGCCAATGATTCTATTCGGGTGAGTAGTAAAGTGGGTGAGGGTTCCAGCTTTGGTTTTAGTTTACCATTACACATTTGTGAACAAACGTATGAGGTTATCAGTGCAGAGTTACCTAAAGTTGATTCTAAATGTGTACTCGTTATCGAAGACAACAAAGTGAATTCCATGGTGGCCCAAGGGTTTTTAGCACATCTTGGACATCATTCCGTACTGGCTGATAGTTGTGCGCAAGCAAGAGCGTTGTTTAACGTCGATAGTGCGTTGAAGTTTGACGGCATTATGCTTGATATTCAATTAGGCGATGGCTCTGGTATTGAGTTATTACTTGAGTTGAAGCGTATTGCTAACGCAGCCCAAAAAGACATCAGCATAGCCGCATTTACGGCACAAATTCAACATGATGACATAAACGAGTATCAAACAGCAGGCTTCGATGACGTATTAGCCAAACCGCTTAATATGAAGTTTTTAGCCAATTGGATTGGTGATGCGAGTGACAAGTCAGCAATCAACAGCGACAACACGAATAAGTTAATCAAGATGGATAAACACAAAGGCTTTACACAAACGACCATAGATCAAAAATTTTCAGTTTGTAATGAAGACAATCAGCCTTTAGTCGATGAAAAGCAAATTAATGAAGACTTACAATATCTTGGTACAGAAGCTGTTAAAGAGATGTTAGCGTTATTTAAAGTCAGTAGTACACAACACATCAATGCTCTGGCAGCTTTACCTACAGATAGGCCAAAAGTGTTACACGCACTTAAAGGCAGTAGTGCCAGCATTGGCTTTATTCAGTTGAGTCAGTTGTGCAAACAATTAGAAAAAGATGGCATTAGTGATGATTCATATTTGTTGCTTAAGCAAGTATTGCAAGCATCCATTAACGCACTTGAGTTGAAGCTTTCTGTCTAAGCTTTTGTAAATTAGGGATATAAAATATAGTTGAGTGTGTATAATCCTCACTCTATTTATCCTAAGCTCAAACATTACATATAAAAACACCGAGCTTACTCGGTGTTTTTATATGGGGGGTTAATGATATAGATATCCTGTTACTGAGCACCTTTTAGTCCTTCACAATCGCTTTCAACCCAAGCCAGAGTGAGGTGAGCAATGGCTGAATAAAACTGACCAGTATCCACAGAGGTAAGTCTATCTACAAAACGGGATAACCAAGCGTGGAGATATTGCCTAATAAAGCTGAGCTGAGTGTTATCGTCACAAGCACACGCTTGGTGAGCGACATAAGCCAAAATAACGGCAATATGGTCAGACGGTTCAGGAAATTCACTTTGAACCGTTAATTGGCTTTGTTTTAGATATGTTTGCATTTGCTGATGCTGTTCACCAAATAAGAGTACATCGTCCTTGGCAACTGCATTATCGTTAAGATATACACTGGCATAAGGGCTGGCGCTATGCTTTGTACCTACTAAAAATAGGCCACAATAATCGGCAGCAAGCTCTAATAAAGCATGATCAGTATTGACGCTGTTAAGGGTTGAATTAAGCACTGAGTTTATGGTTTCAATGTCTTGACTCAATAACGGGTCACTGGCCAATTGAGCAAAGAATGCCTGAGCCTGACTTGCAGTGAGCTCTTGTAATAGCTGTTGATCTAGCTCTTTTGCAAACAGTGATGAGAGCAGCTTATACACCATCGAACGACCCTGGTTCATTGGCGTGTTATACAATATCTTGTCATTCATCTATGTTATCTCCTGAGCCTATTATGGCCGTTAACTTAAGCGCCAAGAATTAAATCGCTTGGCGCACAGTGATAATACTTACACGTTATAGCTGCGTTTCTATTGGGCCACTAAAAGAACTGACGTCAGGTAACTTACCTTGATACTTCTCGAAATCGACCAAGCAAGTGTATGCGGAGCAAGCCTGGGCAAGCTTTGATGTACCAATATCTTGCGTTAACGTATTAGGGTCACCATAGCTGCACAACGCCCCAATTTCACTACCGCCTTGTTTAGACCCATCTTTACCGACTGGGCCATACCAAGCCCCTTCATGAATTCGGATAACCCCACTAGGGAAGCTGTCGGATACCACTGCACCCGCTAACAGTTGACCTCGTTCGTTAAACACACGAACAACATCGCCATCTTTAATGCCGCGCTGTTTTGCATCGGTAGGATTCAAGTACACGGGTTCACGATCTTGTACCGTATAGGTTTCCCGATATTGCTGCGACTCACACATTTGTGAATGTAAGCGTTTATCTGGGTGGCAAGATTGCATCCACATTGGGTATTTATCTGAACCAGGACCACCATGGCTGCGCTCTGACTTTTCTATCCAAGTAGGATGGCCAGGACAGTCATCGTAATTGAATTGGGCGATTTTACGGCTGAAAATTTCAATCAAGCCCGATGGTGTACCCAATGGATTCATTTCAGGATCATCCCTAAAGTCGGCATGGCGAGTCCATGGTTGGCCTTCACCAAAATGTACATAACCTTGTTTCCAGAACGTGTCGAAATTTGGCATATCGAACTTACCGGCATTATCGGCTTTACAGTCGTTATAAAGTTTCTTAATCCAGTCAAATTCAGACATGCCACGGGTATATTCTGTCTCTTTACCCATTATTTTGGCAAAGCGGGTAAAGATATCAAAATCAGACAAGCTATCAAATAATGGTTCAACCATTTTTTGCATCGCTAAAACACCACGGTTAGCGTAGCTGCCATAAACGTCAATGTCATTACGTTCAAATGTAGTACAAGCGGGTAAAACGATGTCAGAGAAACGGCACGTTGCTGTCCAGTTAATGTCGACAGTGACCACACATTCAAGCTTTTGAAATGCTTGCTTCATCTTATTTCTATCTTGGTGATGACTCCATGGATTATTACCTGAAAATACCATCATCTTAATATCAGGATAAGTGACCTTAGCCCCGTTGGCATCGATGGTTTTACCCGGTTCTAAAATGGCATCAATCCAACGTGCAATCGGAATGGTGCTACTCGCGCCTTTAAAATCATTACTGTCGAATAATGGCTTTTGGCCTTCATCAAGATTACGAGGAAACGCGCCCGGTGCAGCTGCGCCCGATGAAGGAACGCCAATACTTGAGTAATGATGGCCATAGCTGATACCACCACCAGGTAAACCAATTTGGCCAATCATAGTGGCAAGTACAGCTGCCATCCAATAAGGTTGTTCACCGTGTTGTTGACGTTGAATACACCAACCCATCATGATTTGAGTACGACCTTTGGTCATCACTTTAGCTAAATCACGTATAATTTCAGGGCTAACACCAGTAATTTTACTGGCCCACTCTGGTGTTTTAGCTACGCTATCTGACTCGCCTAAAATATAAGGCACGAATCTGTCGAAACCTAGGCTGTAGCCCTCAATAAATTTTTCATCGTGTAACTTACTGGTGATCATTTCATGGGCAATACCCAGCATTAACGCAACGTCAGTTTGTGGGTTGACGTAAAGTTGCTCACAGCCTAAGTATTTTTGGGTTTTAGTGACTACAGGGTCGATACTGATCACTCGGATCTTACCTTGTTTTACTTTTTCTTTAAGCTCCGCTAGATAAGCGAACGATTCATGGGTTTCGGCATTCCAACCCACTTGCAGGTTTTTATAGGGATCATTTGACCACAAAATGATGGTTTTAGATTGCTCAAGGATTAACGGCCATGAAGTACCTTGGGCATAAACTTCAGTTGAACCTAAAATATAAGGCAAAATAGTCTGGCCAGCACCCGTTGAGTAGTCACCAATTTTTTTGACAAAATTACCGTGCATACCAACAGCACGTTGCATGTGACTGGTACTTGAATGCAGTTGTCCAGTGGCGCGCCAGCCAGTTTGACCCGCGTGCAGTCCTGATGGGCCATATTGAGTTTGAACCTCATCAAGTGAATCTTTAAACAGGGTCAATGCTTTGTCCCAAGTGACACGGACAAAGCGAAAATCACCGCGTTGACTGGTGTCGCTTTTATGACCTTTCAATAAAAAATCTAGGCGTACCATAGGGTAGCGAACCCGTGATGGGTTGTAGACTAAGCCTTTAACGCCATTGATCATATCGGTAGGGTATTTGTCCAACTCAAATGGAATCACCTGGTCAATCACGCCATTCTTACGTTTCATTTTGAATGCACCAAAGTGCGAACCGGTAGTTAACCAGTCGTCACTTGCTTTAGTGCTTGCAGCTGCAAGGGCATTGAATGGCGCCAACACTGATGTACTGCTTAGTCCAACATAAGAAGTCGCCACTAAGCCTTTAAGAAAATGTCTTCTGTTCATGATGATGTCCTATTAATGCGCCGACTTATTGAAAGTAGATGAATGCTCTTGTAAGTACTTTTGTACAAGCGCTTGAGTGTCTTGGTCCATGTTGACGAATGCAATCATGCCTTTAAACATTCCAGGCCAACTGTTAGCGTCAAAGTGTGCTTCTGCTGGTTGGGTATGACACACGCTACAACTGCTGGTATAAGTGGTGCGGGCATAATCCCAAAGTGGCTGTAAATCACTTACTAGGTAGTCTGCATCGGTCCAAATTTTGGCTTCAACACGTTGCCATGTTAATCCGGTCATTGGGTCTTCTTTTTGTTCAAAGACATTCATTACACCTTCTTCTAGCGCAGCATCTTTTGATAACTGAGCCGACAGAATGTTAAGACCAAAATCGAAATAGATAACACGACCAGCACCAATTTTTTTACGCCAACCTTTAATACCAACTTGTACACGACTGCCATTGGTTTCAAGTACCGTCACTTTAGTGGCAATGTTTAACGTACCAGCTTCAACATCTGTTTTTTGATTAAAATAAAGGGGTTTAGTCAAGGCGGTAAAATACTGAGCACCAACCACAAGACCGATTTCGCCAGATCCGACTTGTGCAATGAGTTCTGGTGCACGGGAAGTGCCCATGTCAGGAAGTTTGTGAGCAATACCTTTATGGCAATCAACACAGCTCTGGTCTATCTCTGCTGCACGCTTCATTTGTTTTTGCGCCAACTTTGACATGTCATCCCATTTCATCGAGTCATAGTTATGGCAGTTTTTACACGCTAAAGAGTTATCACGGTCGAAGCGTTTCCACTCACGGCTAGCCATCTCTAGACGTTTTGATTCAAATTTTTCCTCAGTATTAACGGTTTGCATCAACCAGCCCCACATATCATGTGATGCTTCAATCTTGCGACCAATTTTACGACTCCAGTTATGCGGCACGTGACAATCAGGGCAAGTGGCCCGAACGCCAGAGTGATTAGACCAATGCACAGTTTGCTGTAGCTCTTGGTAGGGCTTGCTTTCCATACTGTGACAGCTAATACAGAACTCTTCAGTGTTGGTCATTTCCAGTGCGGTATTGAAACCACCCCAGAATATAATCCCCATTAAAAAAGCTGATAGGCTAATTGTGCCTAAAGTAAGATATTTGGCAGGCTGATTTAGCGTCCGCCAGGTATTAATAAACCATTTCATAACAGCATCCTTTATAAGATTGACTCATAATTTGTTTGAGGATTAGTGCGCAACAACGCCACCAAATGCTTGGATCATCCAAATGACAAAACCGTACGCACTAATGCTGGTTACGGTGATAATGGGAAAAAATAAAAAAATGATAAATCCAAGAGCTTTCAGCTCCTTAGACTTAACATTACTTTTGGGGTCTACTACGTTTTTTGTTGTCATAGCTTGCTCACTTAAAAAATTACCTTTGCTGATGACAGCTATATTAGATAACAATTGTTAATGGCACTCAGACCGTGGATGAATGAACGTAGACAATATATGAAAGATTATGAACAGACTGATTGAGGGGTAGCTTGCTGTGAGGATTAACAGTGAACGGCTTTATAAAATCAACTTAAGAGGGTTATCAATCGAGGGGCACATATCGTTGTTTCAGTAGCGTTGATTCATAAATCGATTATTATTTACTCAGCTTTATGTTTATGAATACTATGTATCATCAACATTTTTCAGGGATTAACAGAGCAATTCTGATACATTTTCGCTACAATATGAAAGTTAATGTTTTTGTAATCATCAATATATGATCATGGTCTTATATTGTTAAATGTGCAGTATTAATTTAATCGGTATTAAGTAAGATGATGCTGTTAGCATTTAATACCCTCTCTATGCAATAAACAGCTGAACTTAAACACTTAGATAAACGGACTAAAGAGAAATAAATGAGTCTATCAAGTATTAGTAAACTACTCATAACATCAATATTTATGATTTTCTCTAGTGCAGTATGCGCTGAGAATATTAATATTTATACTTGGGAAGATTATTTTTCTGATGATGTTCTCGCTGAATTTGAACAAAAAACGGGTCACAAAGTAACCTTGACCTATTATGACAGCGAACAAGATCGAGATGCATTGCTACTCAGTGAGAAAGCGAAAAATTTTAATATTGTGTTGATTGATAGTTTAATGCTGGGCATTAATTCAAAAAAACAACCTATGTATCGTTTCTCTGAAGAATCTGTGCCAACCATAGTGAATCATAATCCTAAATGGCGTCAGGCATGTGGCGATGTTGGTGTGCCTTACGCGAAAGGAACTATTGGTATTGCCTATCGGGAAAGTGTCAGCAAAACACCTATTACTTCTTGGACCCAATTTTTTAAACCACCCATAGAGCACCAAAATAGGGTATTAATGATAAAAGATAATCTTGATACTGCCGCCATTGCATTGATAGCCAATAATTTACCTCCTTTTTCTGAAAATAAAGATGATTTAAAAGTTGCGTTCGACACATTAAAGCAACAAGAGCCTTATTTATTAGGTTATCAATATCTATTAACTCACACAGCCATTCATCAAGAAAAAAGCCAAGCCAGTTTGGCTATGGTTTATGGTGGCGATATTGCAACAATAACTAAAAATAGTGGTCAAGATGATTGGAAGTATGTTGTTCCAGATGAAGGTACACTGTTTTGGGTTGATTGCTTAGCTATCCCGTTTGAAAAAAATGCGACACAAGCAACCTTATCGTTTTTGAATTATATTAATGAACCACAAGTGGCAATTAGGGTGGTAGAAGAAATTTTATTCTCTACGACCAATGATGCTGCTGTTGCGTTAGGAAGTGAAAGCTACTTATCGGATCCTGATTTGTTTATTTCTCCAGAGATCCAAGCGCGGAGTAGTTTTTATCAGCCTATTAGTAACGAATCAATGTTATTGCGTCAGAGAATGAATAACTTGCTAAAAGATAAATAACTCATGAAGCTAAGAAAACGGATTAACTTGATTTTACTGCCCGCTATCGCGGTAGTATTTTTTACGTTTTCTTTTTTCTTTTATCAATCAGCTAAAAATAATATTATTGATGCTGCTCTGAGTGCTTTCTCATATCAATTTGAGCGCATAGCAAGCCGTGGTGCTGCAGAGGTTATTGCGGTTGAGAGCATGATTAATTCTCAACTGCAAAGTAAAGAAGCGGCTGATTTATTTCACAATGCTAAATCAGATGAAATTGATATTAGAGTAAGTGCGCAGTTTTTAGACCGGTTGATTAAATCGAGTGACAGTAAGATTATTCAAGACATCGCTATTTTTGATTTACGTGAAAAGCCTATCAGTTACATCAATTTTGAAGATCCTTTTGTGGATGCTTCAGTGACAGATTCAACTCATTTTTTGATAAACAAAATCAATGACGCTATAGCAAAAAAAAATCGTCAACGGATATATGCTCACTACTACCAAATTACCGCCACAGACACTGAGCATGATGAGATCCAGTTATTTCGTATTTTTTCTCCTTATCTTTTAGTGTCACAACCTTTATATAATTACACCAACGATTTAGTCGTCATTCAAACTAGGTTAAAACCGAATTATCTTAAAAGTATTTTTAATCAAGAGATTAGTCAGTATCAGGAATACCTTTCGGTTAAAATGTTTACACTTCCTTTAACAGAGAAAGCGCTTAATAATGATATTGTTGTGCAACAGATTGAAGACGTAGATTCATATCATTTTACGGTAAAAGTATTTGATGGCATTGTGAACATCAGTCTAAAAAAAGCATTTTTTAACTCATCATTAATGAATCTAAAAATCAAAATTGGATTAGGCGCCCTGGCATTATCTTTATTTTGTTACTTTATTCTACATTTGTTGATCTATAAACAAATCATTCGCCCAATCACTGAATTGGCAGAAGGTGTTAATGGCGTTAAGAAAGGTAATAGTGATTCACTTATTCTGTTAAATACTAACGATGAAGTTGCAGAACTCAATAATAGTTATCTTGCATTAATTGAACGTATTCAGCAGTTAGCCAACAATGATGAGTTAACCAGCCTTGCTAATAGAGCATACTTCAACCGAGAACTAGATCATAAACTCGACTCGTCTGAGGCTGAGACTAGCACGTTAGGTTTGTTGTTTATCGATTTAGATAATTTTAAATACGTTAATGATAATTTTGGCCACGAGGCCGGCGATCGTGTTTTGGTCAACTTTGCTAACAGGTTGACAAACTCATTAAGAAAAACTAGCCGTGCATTAAAACAACAACAATATCAATGTATCGCGCGTTTAGGTGGTGACGAGTTTGTGGTATTGCTTGAAGGACTGCCTAATGTGGAAGAGCTAGAAGCGATAGCTCAACGCATTGTAGGGCTTTTTGATTTGGGATTTGAGGTTG
Source organism: Shewanella sp. AC34-MNA-CIBAN-0136 (assembly GCF_040309945.1). Lineage (NCBI taxonomy): Bacteria > Pseudomonadati > Pseudomonadota > Gammaproteobacteria > Alteromonadales > Shewanellaceae > Shewanella > Shewanella sp. AC34-MNA-CIBAN-0136. The sequence goes on from NZ_JBEOPJ010000014.1 coordinate 64,566, forward strand.
ACGGTAAAACTTATGATGTCCATGCCAGTATTGGCATAGCATTCCAGTTTGGTAACAAACTTAAAGCGGATACATTTTTACAGCAAGCTGATAGTGCCATGTATGCTGCAAAAAAAGCAGGGAAAAATAGTTATTGTACTTATGACGACTCGTTAGATAATCAATTAAAAGAGCAGAAATATATTGATTCTGAGGTATCAAAAGCGTTACGTGAAAATTCCTTGTATCTGGTTTATTTACCATACTACGATACTGAAACACTTGAAGTGAAAGGTTTTGAGGTGTTGCTAAGGGCCCCAGAGTTAGAGAAGAAAGGCATTGGCCCTGATAAGTTTATTTCGATAGCAGAGCAAAGTGATCTGATTACAAAAATTGATTTATGGGTCATCAATGAAGCATTGAGTAAGTTAGCAAATCTGCGAAGTATGCAAGGGTTTGACGGTACACTTGCTATCAACATTTCATCTCGAGAGCTGTTTAATGATGGTTTCGTAGCCGAAGTTTCGTCTTTAATGGATCAATATGAAACACCGCCTTATAAAATTATATTCGAAATAGCAGAAGCTCCGCTGCTTACGAAAGATAAAAAAGTATTAGTTAATCTCACTAGGCTAAAAGCATTGGGGATAAAAATTGCCATTGATAACTTTGGGATAAATTATTCAGCCTTTAGCCATTTAAATCATTTTAGATTGGACTCATTAAAAATAGATCGCTCATTCCTACTGCAAATGAGAGATGTTCAAATGGGCAATAAACCGCTGATTGATATTATTTACGACCTTGCCAATATCCATGGGTTAGATGTTGTCATAGAAGGGGTGCAAAGCGAACAAGAATTAAATCATGTCAAAAATTTAGGCTGCAATACTGTCCAAGGTTTTTATTTGTCAAAACCATTAGATTGGAGCCAAGCTCAAGCCTTAGTGAATAAAACAAATGTAAGTTATTTAACCACGAATAAAAGTCGCTAACTATTTTTTGTGATTGAAAACTAGGCTAATAAAGGGCTAAATTTAGCCAATTCAGCAGCATTATGTACGGCTAGTTTCTTAATGATTTTAGAACGATGTACCTCAATCGTGCGCAGAGAAAGGTATAAATCATCTGCCATTTGTTTGTTGGTTTTACCTTCAATTAATAGATTCAATACTTGGATTTCACGTTCTGTTAAGGTGTTATATCGTTGTTTTAGCAGAATAGATTCAAACATTTTATGGCTACACGTAAAAGCTTTTTCTATAGCAACAACCAGTTCTTTCCCGTTAACGGGTTTTTGAAAAAAATCACAAGCACCTTGTCTAAATGCATTTACCGCCATCGGCAGATCACCGTGACCCGTTAAAAAGATGATACCTAGTGGACTGTTAGCGGCAATTAATTTTTGTTGTAGTTCTTGGCCAGTAATTTCTGGCATTTTGCTGTCCACGATAAGACAACCTGGTTGGGTAGTATCAATGGTGTTAATAAACGAAATGGCACTATTGAAAACCTGTAAGTTGTATTCATATTGCAATAGCATAAATTGCATAGAATCAAGAATTGCTAGGTCATCATCCACCATATAAATATCTCTAATCATATGTAGTATCGATTTATTAAATGTTAATACAGTGTAATCATTGTTGGTTGTGGATCAAGTTGTTCGGTTGCTTTTGTGCTGTGCGTATCTGTTTTGTTAATTAAGTTGCACTACACTGAGTTTGTTGCATAAAAACGGATTACTTTGTTTATTAACTAAGTACCGATTAACTAAATGTTGTCAGATGGCTAAAAGGTTACGGATGCGATTTGACACTTTGCTGATTGGAGCACTTTCATTAATTCTTGCTGGATATTTAACTCAAGCAAGTGCGCAGCCTGTCACACCAGATGCGGTCATTGAAAAACCCATTACGACTCAAGCTCATGCTGAAGTACATTACCGAGTTGCAGTGCTTGCCAATTATGGTGTGGCTAAAAGTATTGAACGCTGGCAGCCATTAATGGACTATTTAAGCCAAAATGTTGCCAATGCCAGCTTTGAGGTTGTGCCGTTAGACTTCAACAACATGAATAAAAAGCTAATCAGCGGCGACATACAGTTTGTTGTCACCAATCCTGGCCACTACTTTAATATGAGTGGCGACTATCCCATTTCCTGGTTAGCCACCATGAAGAGCAATCAACATAATGGCAGCACTTTTGCGATAGGTGCGACTATTATCGTCCGTAAAGACAGTCATTTGCTCAGCGTAGACGATCTTGCTGGCCATTCCGTGGTGGCCAGTGATCCTAATGCATTAGGAGGGTACCAAGCCGCGATAGGGCTTATCCATTCGATGGATTATTCGACCAGTAACTTCTTTTCCAAAGTGACGTTTCTCGGTTTTCCGCTTGAACCGCTTATTTATCAAGTCCGCGATGGCACAGCAGATATAGCCATTACGCCATTTTGTACTTTAGAACAAATGGTAGCTGAGGGTTATATCAAGGCTAGCGATTATCGGGTAATAAATGATGTCACTCCTGCCGATTATGAATGTGCCGTCAGCACCCCTTTATACCCTAATTGGTCGTTTGCATCGTCGGATGCGGTGCCGTTAATGGTGAGAACGGGGATAACCCGAGCATTACTGTCGATAAGTATGGATGACCCGGCGTCAATTATAGGACAGAACCGGGGATGGGCTGCCCCCATTAGCCAGTTTCAAGTGGTTAAATTGTTTAATGACCTAAACTTAAATGCGGATGATAGCCCTGTGCATCTTCAAGTGTGGCAATGGATAAAGCTCAATCAAAAATGGGGCTTTAGTTTATTGGGTCTATTTGTTATCGCGACCATTTACCATCTTTGGCTGGAATATAAATTTAGACAAAAGAGCGAGTTCTTAATCAATACAGAGCGCCAATTGAAAAATAAAGCATTGCAGCTTGAGCGCATGCAAAGCGCAGCAATATTAGGTGAAATAGGAGCAGGTTTAGCTCACGAGCTCAACCAACCCATTGCGGCCATCACGCAATATAGTGAAGGCGGGATGATTGAGCAGGCAAAAAATATTGGTACAAACTCAGTACAATACCAATTACTTGAAAAAATACACCAGCAGTCAATGCGTGCCGGAGAAATTGTTCATAGGATCAGAGAATTGTTGCAACGAAAAGGTACTGCAAGTACTGAGTTTGATGCACAAGAACAATTAATGGTTTGCCTAGACTTACTCGAACATGAATTCGAAAAAGAAAAAATCAACATCAAAACTCAATTGACTACCACTGAAATTAAGCTGCAAGGCGATAAAGTTGGTTTTTGTCAGGTGTTGATTAATGTGTTGAAAAACGCCATTGATGCGGTGTCTGAAAAAGAATTCCCGCTTCATAGCCGCAAACGAATACTGATAGATTTACACATTGTTGATCAAAGTTTACAGCTGAAAATTTATGATAATGGTATTGGGTTAACCTGTGCCAACGATGATTTTAAAACAAGTTTCTTTTCTACCAAAGCCAATGGATTAGGGCTAGGGTTGGCCATTTGCAGTGATGTTATTGCTCTTTTTGGTGGCCAGATTAACTTATCAAAATGTAAAGATGACCCGAGCTCACCTTGGCGATATGGATGTCGGGTTCTCATTGTTATCCCATTAAATGCTATGCCCGATTAATCAATCAAATACCCCTGGTAACTTTTATTCCAACCTGTCTTTTTTGGCTTATCTCATTTTATTGAGATGTTAAACCGTGACATCAATCAAATCACGCCCCTCAATGTGGTTTACCACAATACCCTTAATTTACTTATGGATTAACAATGGTGTTAGCGATGATGCTGACTACAGTTTGGGTTTGGTTAGTACCATTAATAATAAGTAAACAGAGAAAAACTTCGTGCTTCGTTGAAGATGAAGGGGGGCAATCATGATTGAGTTAAATCGACGTCATTTTTTAAAGGGAGCGGGTGCCAGTGGCGCCACATGTGCTTTAGCAAGCATGCTTCCTGGTTCGCTAGCTGCATTAGAAAAATCACCATTAAAAGGTGTTGCTTCTGAAGTGGCCAGTATTTGTGAAATGTGTTCAACGCGGTGTCCTATTAAGGCGCGCATTGTAGATGGCAAAAACGTATTTATTACGGGTAATAAAGAAGCTAAATCGTTTGGTGGCAAAGTCTGCGCTCGAGGTGGAGCTGGCCATAGCTTACTTTACGATCCACAGCGTATCGTTAATCCACTAAAGCGCGTGGGTGAACGCGGCGCAGGTGAATGGGCAGAGATTTCATGGGCTGATGCTTATAAAGAAATTGCCGCTAAAATGAACCAAATAAAACAACAATATGGTGCCGAAACCATAGCGTTCTCATCAAAGTCTGGTTCACTTTCAGATCATATATTTCATCTTGCTGAGGCTTTTGGATCGCCCAATACATTTACTCATGCCTCAACGTGCCCGGGCAGTTATGTTGTTGCTGCTAAGGCAATATTTGGCACCAAAATGAAGCGTGATTTGAGCAATGCCAAATACATCATCAACTTTGGTCATAACTTGTATGAGGGCATCAACATGTCTGAAACAAGAGGCTTGATGCAAGCTCAAATGGATAGAGGAGCCAAGTTAGTTGTATTTGAACCTAGATTCTCGATTGTGGCAGATAAGGCTGATGAGTGGCATGCAATACGTCCGGGTACCGACGTCGCGGTCGCGTTAGCGTTATGTCATGTGTTGATTAATGACAATTTATATGACCATGACTTCATTGAAAAATATGTTGTTGGTTTTGATGAGTTCGCCGCTGAAGTACAAAAATATACCCCAGAATGGGCCGAAACTATTTCAGACGTGTCTGCCAGTGCCATTCGACGTATTGCACATGAATACGCAAGCCACGCTCCACACGCCGTTGTTGATTTTGGCCATCGCGCTACATTTACCCCTGAAGAGTTCGATATGCGCCGTGCGTTATATGCAGCCAACATATTGATTGGCAACATCGAACGAAAAGGGGGCATTTACATGGGCCAGAAAGCACCTGGCTATAATAAACTTGCCGGTGAAAATGTGGCCCCAGCGCTAGCCAAACCGGGTGTTAAAGGCATGCCTAAGCCAACGGCAATCCGCATTGACCAGGTTGAAAAGCAGTATGCAATGATGTGGTCAAATGGTGGCATTTATCAAACCATTTTAGATGCAACATTAGACGCCAAACCTTATCAATTAAAAGCATGGGTAATGAGTCGTACTAACCCAATGCAAACCCTTACAGACCGAGCCAAAGTAGAACAATCGCTTAAAAAGCTAGATTTAGTGGTGTCATGTGACCTGTATATCAGTGAAACCGCAGCATACGCAGATTATATTTTGCCAGAATCGACTTATCTTGAACGCGATGAAGAGATACAAGATAAATCAGGTAAAAATCCGGCCTATTATGTTCGTCAACGTGTGGTTGAAACCATTGGTAATACTCGCCCAAGCTGGCAAATATTTAAAGAATTAGGCCAAGCTTTGGGGCTTGAACAATTTTACCCTTGGGACAATATAGAAACGTTGCAATTAATGCAGTTGAATCGCGATCACAGCTTGTTGGAACACATCAAAAAAATGGGTTACGTCAGCTACGGTAAGCCATTGATGTTGCGTGAACCAGAAATGGTTACCGAATTCGTTAAGGCTTATCCCAATGCCAAAAGTGTTGATGCAGACGGTACTTATGCCAGCTCAATGAGCTTTAAAACACCCAGCGGCAAGATTGAGTTAACCTCACCCAAAATAGAAGGCATGGCACCAGGACGAGGTGTGATTAAGCATCGCGATGTACAACTAAAGCAAGCCGATGAGTTGTACTTTATACAAGGGAAGGTCGCGGTACACACCAATGGCGCCACCCATAATATTCCAATGCTAGCCAATCTTATGTCGAAAAATGCGATTTGGATCCATCCAATAACGGCTGGGCGACTCGATATCCATAGCGGTGATGCGATTAGATTAACCAGCAGTGTGGGCAGTGAGGAAGGAACCGCCTTAGTCACCCCGGGGATTCGTCAAGATACTGTGTTTGCATACATGGGCTTTGGCTCCAAAAATAAAGAACTGGTGCGAGCCACAGGAAAAGGTATCCATTGCGGCAACCTACTTCCTAATGTCATCGCCCCCATCTGTGGCATGAATTTACACACCACAGGTGTAAAGTTGGTAAAAATTTAGCCGGTAACTAATTGATTTGGAGTCTCCTATGAGCAAACGATATGTCATGGTGCATGATGAAAACAAATGCATCGGCTGCCAAGCTTGCAATATAGCTTGTCGTAGTGAAAACGAAGTCCCTGAAGGGGTAACACGCCTGCAAGTTAGGGTGGAAGGTCCTTTTGGTGAAGCACCAAACTTACATTTTAAATATCACCGTGTGTCCTGTCAGCAATGTGAAGACGCACCTTGTGTCAGTGTTTGCCCTACAGGTGCCGCTTACATAGACGAAAATGGCTTAGTGTCTATTCATAACGATAAGTGCGTTGGCTGTATGTATTGTGTCGCGGCATGTCCATACAAAGTGCGCTTTATGAATCCCATAACCAAGGCAGCAGACAAATGTAATTTCTGTAAAGACACGCGCCTAGCCAGAGGTGAACAACCCGCTTGTGTTACAGCATGCCCAACAGATGCATTGTATTTTGGCGATGTTAACGACAGTAAAAGTGAGGTTGCTCAATTACTGAATACAAAAATAACCTATCAAGACAAAACGCATTTAGGTACCAAACCACGAGTGTACCGTGTTCCGACTAAACGAGGAGGGATAGAGTCATGAACAATATATGGGGCGACATGGCGCAATATGATCCAGTGACATGGAACTGGGTTATCGCCGTTTATTTATTTATGGCCGGTTTATCGGCAGGTAGCGTACTCATTGGTATTGGTATGCGTTGGTATAGTAAAGTGGGCAATATTGAAACTTCGATATTAAAAGCCTCTGCCATTATCGGGCCAGTAGCCATAAGCTTAGGCTTGGCCTGTTTAGTGTTTGATTTAACCAAGCCATTTCATTTCTGGCTCATCTTAGTCAATTATAATTTTACATCTGTAATGGCGATTGGTGTGTTGGCCTTATTGGCTTATTCACCTTTAGGTATTGCTTATGCATTGATTGTATTGCGAGATGATTTACCAAAGTGGAAGTTAGGATTTTTAGCCCCAATAGGGCACATGCTATTACCAATGCGTAAAGTCATCGAAATCCTACTGTTTGTACTTGCTATCGGTGTTGGTGCGTATACTGGCTTTTTAATCTCGGCCATGAATGCCTACCCAATGCTCAATACTGCAGTATTACCGGCATTGTTTTTAGCATCTGGTTTATCAGCGGGAGCAGCGGGTAACGTAATCGTTGCGTTAACCTGTTTTAATAGCAGCCCCCATGATAACGATGTGGCAAAAATGCACAGCCTGGATTTACCGGTAATCGTGTCAGAAATGATGTTTTTAGTGATGCTGTTTAGTACTCTTTATTTCACAGGAGGCGCAGCTGCTGAAGCATTAGCATCATTAAGTACCGACATTTGGGCTAGCGTGTTTTGGATAGGCGTAGTCGGTATCGGGTTTATCGTTCCCATTCTGTCGATGTTTTTACCTGCCAATGCTCGTCACACTAAAGCCATCATGATATCAGTTGCCTGCTGCAGTTTGACGGGTGTTTTAGCATTACGACACTTCATCATCTATGCTGGACAAAGTTATATAAGTTAACCAAGAAATAAGTAGATAAGTCATCTTTTGCCCTCCAGTAGACATAGGTTGATTGGAGGGTAAAACACATATGAATTACATTAATACCATCAGTTTTTTCATGTCAGTTGTCGCTTAAATGGTTAAACAGCTTCTTTTTGTTGCTTTTAATTTAACTCCACAGCCTATGGCTGACAGTTTCTGTTCTTTCTGTTCTTTCTGTTCTTTTTGTTCATTGCTCTAGATGTTCATTTCTGTTGTCTGATACCACACTTTTCGCTTCGCCAGTATCCTAACATCAAGACCATCATGTCTCTGATTTGGTGTCACAAACTTAATCCTGCTATGGCGATGTTCCGTTGTCTTACCCATAAACAAATTCATTTACTCATGTACGCGCTTCATCTAACGATATAAAAACTTCACTAGGCCAACGCGGATGATACTTTACCGTTCTAAACAGTAGATTCTGAGTACGGATTATCATTATTCATCCTTGGACGACTTCATTTGGTCACACCCACTAAATTTTACATCCTCGCTCGCATCGTCAGGTTTTTCATGGGATCACCATTATCAGAGTGCAACACAACGTCTTTCTATAAGCATTTTTCTGCCCAGCGTTTATCTATTTCAGATACGTTCCATCTAAAAAATAGCACGATATTTTTCAATGAGCCTGTTGACCTCTTTGATGATATCGCCACGATGAGCCGATAATTCTAATTGCCCTATATTGGTCATACTTCTTCTCAGTAAGGTTTGTAAATATCTTGATTAGACAGATATTTATGTCAAGTTCAGTGCGGCAACGAACAGAGTAAAAAGTAAAATACACGTATTATGACCATCAACATCATGAGTTAAATCGTGGTTGCTAATTTTTAATTATGTAGTAAATACATAGTGTTGCATAGACTAGATGAGTTAAAGGCGATTGAAATTCAAGCCGCAGATGGTGATATTTTTTTACCATTTTTTTATTTTTATGCTAGGCAGGCGATTCACTTTCCACCCAGAGTGACCTAAAAGCTTTAATTTTGAGGATAATATGCAAATAGAAACACTTCACGATGTTATGCAATGGACTAAAAACATGCACCAAGAACTGCATTATTTTGCCGCCAATTGTGCACAAAAAAGCGATAGTGTAAGAGTTGGTTTGCTGCTTAAGTACATTTCAGAGCACGAAAAAAAAATGGCGCAGGTAATGAAAAAGTTTGAAGACAATGGTAATAGCAGTGCACTCAACACGTATAGCCGGCATTACTACGAAAAATTCACTATTTCTATTCACACTGAAGGTGAGCATCCGTTTGAGAAGATGGATACGGATGAAATAGCAATTGTCACTCTTGAATATCACAAAAATATCGTCGGACTATTTGAGTATCTGCAAAAATGCAGCTGTGCACCTTCGGTGACGGAATTTCTTGATAATATATTGTCGGTTCAAGAGGCCGAGGGGCGATTACTGGCACGTAACATGAAACAAATTGACGATTTGTAGCATAAATGACTCACAAACAAAAAATCACATAGCGTCATACTGAGTGATTTAGTACTAGCAACTTTTCAGAATGCACTCCTGTGGCAAGCAGAGCCTTTTTAATGACTAACTTTAGGCGTTATTTTAGCTACCAAAATAACGTTAAAGTTGGTAACAACGGCCAATTCATATCAAGCCATATACAGATAATGCAACCTTTCAACAAATCTAGGCCGAATTTATGGGTTGTATTACCTCAACGTAGGTATCACTCCACTTAAACTCAGCGATATTGGCAAAACCAAACGATAGTTTATCAACGGCATATAGCCTGATAAGTTTTTGAAAGTATGAGTTAATGTTAAGAGTTGGAACCACTGTTAACCGTGTTTTATAGAAAGTACGCTAACGCACAGAGTCTAAAACTAAAGAGCAGTATAATTTACTCGTTAGTTATCAAATCTTAGGTATCTCTTAGATATCAAATGTCTCCAGTCATTGCAAAATACAATTTATTCATGCTGAGGTGAAGCACATGCTTTTTAATAATTCGAACATTACGGACTCTCCTATTCGTCAGAAAATTCGCGAGTTCTATCGTATTGATGAAAGTGTTGCGGTAGAGCATATTTTACCGTTAGCAGACGTTAACGATGAAGCTGCCAGCAGAGCGTGGGAAAAGGCACGTAAAATATCATTAAAAATACGTAGAGACGAATCAGGTAACGGTGCTGTAGATGCCTTACTCGCAGAATACACATTATCCAGTGAAGAAGGTGTGGTGTTGATGTGTTTGGCTGAGGCCTTATTACGTGTACCAGATAAGCACACTCAAGATGCCCTCATTAGCGATAAAATTTCTCAAGGTGAGTGGCGAAGTCATTTGGGCAGCAGTGATTCACTGTTTGTTAATGCCTCATCGTGGGGGTTATTAGTTACCGGCACTATGGTTGATTATGCTGACGAACGCGAAAAAGATAGTTTTGATTTATTGAAAAAGATTATTGGTCGTTTAGGTGAGCCTGTCATTCGTAAAGCAATGAACTATGCCATGCAAATTATGGGTGAGCAGTTTGTTATGGGCGAAACGATTCAAGCTGCAACAGAGCATGCTACCAAACAAGATCGGCAAGGCTTCGTATATTCTTACGATATGCTGGGTGAGGGTGCGCGCACCATGGGTGATGCTGATAAATATTTTAAAGCTTATCAAGTTGCCATAGATGCTATTGGCGCGGTTTCACTCGCGTCAGGTAAGAACGATCCTCGTAGAGTTCCTGGTATCTCAGTTAAGCTTTCTGCTATTCATCCTCGTTACGAATTTGCGCAAAGACAACGGGTAATGACTGAAGCTGTTCCCAAACTTAAAACGCTTTGTTTGCAAGCTAAAAAATACAATATTGGTTTAACGGTTGATGCGGAAGAATCTGAGCGATTAGATTTGTCCCTTGATGTTATTGAGGCGGTATTTAGTGATGACGAATTAGCGGGTTGGAATGGCTTTTCGATGGCTCTGCAAGCTTATCAAAAACGGGCTATTTTTATCATTGATTGGTTACATGAGCTAACCATTCGTGTTGGCCGAAAAATGATGGTGCGTTTAGTTAAAGGTGCTTATTGGGATACTCAGATTAAAAACACTCAAAAAGGTGGCTATGAACATTTCCCCGTATTCACTCGCAAGGCTTCCACTGATGTTTCTTACCTCGCCTGTGCAAAAAAATTATTAGAATATAGAGATACTCTCTATCCACAGTTTGCGACACATAATGCTTACACAGTGACGACTATTCTTGAACTGGCGGGCAATGACAAAGCAAGATTTGAATTTCAATGTCTATATGGCATGGGTGGTTCTTTATATGATCAAGTTGTTGCCAGTGAAAATGTTCAATGTCGGGTCTATGCACCGGTTGGTCCTCATAAAGAGCTACTAGCCTATTTAGTCCGTCGTTTGTTAGAAAATGGCGCTAATTCTTCTTTTGTTAATGCCATTATTGATGAGTCTCAACCGGTCGAATCTTTACTTGAAGACCCGGTTAAAAAAATGCATCGCTTAACAGACAAATATAACGGCCAGATTATCAAACCTATTGCCTTGTACCATGATGAAAATGGTGTTGGTCGAGATAATTCCAAGGGCTTAGATTTAACCGACATAAATATGGTAACCCCGCTAAAAACATCACTAGATAATTGGGTTGAAAATAACCAGTTTTCTGAAAGTGACACGCCAGAGGGGGCTGTAGCCATTAGAAACCCAGCAAAGCAAAGTGAAATCATTGGTTTCCAGCGACATCATAGCAAAGATGACATGCTCGCGATGATCGATACGGCTCAAACTGCATTTGCCTCATGGTCACAAAAGCCTGTATCTGAACGCGCAGCCTTATTATGCAGTATCGCCGATATTCTCGAACATCATAGGGACGAGCTCATTGCCTTATGCATCAAAGAAGCGGGAAAAACGACTCAAGATGGTATTGATGAAGTCAGAGAGGCTGTTGATTTTTGTCGATATTATGCACAACAAGCGATAGTACTTGCAGAAGATGATCGTTTAGAAGCTCGTGGTGTGGTGTTATGTATCAGCCCTTGGAACTTCCCGTTAGCGATATTTACAGGGCAAGTGACAGCTGCCATTTCTACTGGTAATACGGTGTTGGCCAAACCAGCCGAGCAAACAAGTTTAATTGCATTGCGCGCTATTGAACTAATGACGTCTGCTGGATTACCTCATGGCGTTGTACAAGCAGTTATTGCCAAGGGCAGTGAAGTGGGAAGTATTATTATTCCTAATGCACACATTCAAACGGTTATTTTTACGGGTTCGATTAAAACAGCGACTATTATTTCGCAAACGTTGGCTGATAGAGACGGCGCAAAAGTCCCTTTTATTGCTGAAACAGGCGGTCAAAACTGTATGATAGTTGACTCCACAGCTTTGCCTGAGCAAGTGATTGATGATGTTATTTCTTCAGGATTTCAGTCTGCAGGTCAGCGTTGTTCTGCGCTCAGGGTCTTATTTTTGCAAGAAGATATTGCTGATACTGTTATTACAATGCTTAAAGGCGCATTAGCAGAATTACATGTGGGTAATCCAGAAAAACTCAGCACTGATGTAGGTCCCGTCATTGATCAAAAAGCGCTAGATTCACTCAATGCTCACAGTGACTATATGAAAACTCATGGTCAATTATTGTACCAATGCGCGATATCTAATGAGATAAATGAAATAGCAGAAAACGAACATTTCTTTTTTGCGCCGCGACTTTATGAAATAGACAATATTAGTGTGCTCAAGCATGAAGTATTTGGTCCCTGTGTCCATATTATTCGTTTTAAAGGCGATGAAATAGAAAAAGTCATTGATGATATTAATGGCACCGGTTTCGGTTTAACGATGGGTATTCATACGCGGATTGAACAGCGAGCTTTTCATTTGGCGACACTATCGCGTGCAGGTAATGTATATGTAAATCGCAATATGATTGGCGCTATTGTGGGGGTGCAACCTTTTGGGGGGCGTGGTCTTTCAGGTACAGGGCCAAAAGCGGGTGGGCCATATTATTTAACACGTCTAGTGAAAGAGAAAGCCACTCCCGATGCCGATAAATTTAACTTATTACCATCGCAAGTTGATGCTTTAGTGAGCGATTCGAGATCGAAAGCAGAAGCAGAATTAATGATGGATAGGGCGGATATAGCAGAAAAAACCTGGCGCATGACCCAGTTAGATCAGCGTATTTCTTTTGTGAGTCAAATGTTAGCCGAAATGGCTGATATCGATATTGTTGATGATTTAGCCGATGACTTAAATAGTACTTTGACAGCGGCTAATTCACAATTAGTGTGTGTTGAAAAACATCTGCAAAAGCCAACAACGCTTCCAGGTCCAACCGGTGAGTCTAATATACTCTATTTGGAAAATCGCGGTAATATCATCTGCTTTGCTGATGAAAATGTGACTTTTCACTTTTGGATACTCTCAATTGTAACGGCTTTGACAACCGGAAATACCGTTATCTCGGTCGTTTCTGATTTATTTTATGATCAAGCGTTAGCCATTAGAGATAAGTTCGTTACAACAGGCGCAGATGAGAATGTTTTTCAAATTACCCGCTTATGTCATTTAACCACTTTGTTGGCGCATCCTGCGTTATCAGGAGTCGTTGTTGATAGTCATTGTGGCCGAAAAAATTATATCAGTGACAGATTAGCCGAACGTCAAGGGGCAATTTTACCAATGATCAGTTCAGAATATTTTGATAATCTCATTCAACGTTTATTAACAGAAAAAGCCGTTAGCATTGATACTACCGCATCTGGTGGTAACACGTCGCTGATGACTTTAGATGAAGAGAACTAACTATTTTTGAATGTTATGTTTAAACAAAAATTCAAAATATTTATAAATCATCAACTGAAAAGTTGATGATTTATTCTCCTAATGTTTCGATTTATTTGTCATAACTGATAAAAGTGCTAATGAGTGACAACAGATAATACTTTCGGTGCGAACCTAACTTGATGGGGTTTATATTGTTTTTTACATTTCATTTTGGCAAAAAATTAAGCCTGATTAAATGAGTGAACGACCAAGCCAACAGGATTAAGCGACCACCCAGCTAAGGTCTATTCGCAGTAGGTTACGGTGATGAATCTATTCTTATTGCGATTAATAAATCTTTATTCAATATCCCCATTCCTCATGTTAATCCACTAGGCATTATTGTTGGTTCGATATCGCACAGAGCTTAAGTCCGTAATGGAGTAAAGTGTTGCTTGGTGTTACGGGAAAATACTTTTCTTACTCTGCTTTTATTTCAGTAAAGAATATTAATACTCGACCATGTCATTTCGTCTTGGTTTAAGGAACGACGTTGAGCTTTATTACTGGGACAACGATCAATCACCTACGCTATACAATATAAAAATTAATACATGTAAGGAATAAGTGCTAGCTGGATTTTTAAATTCAGCATTCAGCGTTCAGCGTTCAGCGTTCAGAAAAATCAGTATGAATATATCCATTAATAAACTAAAAGGAAATTTAATATGAGCAACATTAATATTGGCATTGATAAAAAAGATAGAAGCGAAATCGCTGAAGGGTTAAAGAAGTTATTAGCCGATACTTATACGCTTTATTTACAGACGCATAACTTTCACTGGAATGTGACTGGGGTGAGGTTTAGGGAGCTGCACTTGATGTTTGAAGAGCAGTATATGGAATTGGCCATTGCTGTAGACGATATAGCCGAACGTGTTCGAACTCTCGATGTTGCTGCGCCAGGCACTTATAAAGAATTTTCCAAGTTAAGTTCAATCCATGAGGTAGATGGTGTTCCCAATGCAACGGAAATGATGGAAGTATTACTCGTTGGTCACGAAAAAATTATACAGACTGCTCGCGATGTTTTAAAAGTGGCCCATCAATCAGACGACGAATCAACAGTATCTCTTGTATCTGATCGAATGCGAATACATGAAAAAACATCGTGGATGTTGAGAGCTTCAAATAAGTAGATTGAGCGTTTCAAACTACCAAGTTTTTGAAATTAAATGGTCAGATTATTAACGTTATTTACTTATTATATATTAACTAAAAAGGATACAGATTGGATGGGCACTTTCTCACGCTTCGCAATTGCTATCGTTCTGCTCCTTGTCGTCATCGGCAGCATCTTCGGCTACAAGTTCTATCAAATTAACCAAATGCAGGCCAAATTCTCTCAGCCACGCCCCGCAACTGTCGTTGAAACTACAGAGGTCGCTAGAGTATCTTGGCAACCGAGTATCCAATCAATCGGTGGCATCAGAGCTATCAACGGCGTCATGATAGCCAATGAATTGCCCGGTGTAGTGACAAAAGTTTTGTTCAAATCGGGTCAATCCGTCAAAAAAGGCGATATCCTGATCCGCCTAAACAGCGATATAGAGCAAGCCGCTCTTACAACACGTCTAGCTGAGGCACAGCTTGCTTCGAAAGCATTTCAACATAACTCAGACTTGATTTCCAAACGGGCTGTGTCACAGTTCGCCTTAGATGAAACAAAGGCTGCGCTGGATGTAGCCAGAGCACGAGTAAAAGAAGCCGAGGCCCAGTTTGGTAAAAAAATACTCACGGCTCCCTTCGACGGCATAGTAGGGCTACGTCTAGCGGATATAGGTGAATATTTATCTGTGGGTACACCTGTCGTTGAAATCAATATGCTTAATCCAATTCTGGTCGAATATACTCTGTCTGAACAGGAACTGGCCAGCGTTGATATTGGTGATCTCGTTGAAGTCACTGTGGCGGCAACTGGCTCAGAGGTATTCAAGGGAACAATTACCGCAATTAATAGCTCTATCACGCCAGAGACACGCACAGTTAAGCTGCGCGCCCAACTTCTAAACCCCCAACAAAGCCTCAAACCGGGTATGTTCGCTACCATTAGAACCATGGCAAAGGGTGAAAGGCAGGTCATTGCAATTCCAAACATAGCACTGTCTTTCAACACCTACGGCGATTTCGCCTATGCATTAACTAAAAATGAAAAAGGCCAGCTGGTCACTGAGCAGCGGACATTGGAAACCGGCGTTACACGGGATGGCATGACTGAAATTAACAAAGGGTTAGAACCCGGTGAACGTATCATTGCCTCTGGTTTGCTGCGCTTGAGGGCTGGTCAGCGAGTGAAAATAAAGCAAGATGACAAGATTGCAGACAGTACAGGAGTTAAATAAACATGCGTTTTACAGACATTTTTATACAACGGCCAGTGCTGTCCATTGTTGTTAGTCTACT
The DNA here is from genome assembly GCF_040309945.1 of Shewanella sp. AC34-MNA-CIBAN-0136. Classification (NCBI taxonomy): domain Bacteria; kingdom Pseudomonadati; phylum Pseudomonadota; class Gammaproteobacteria; order Alteromonadales; family Shewanellaceae; genus Shewanella; species Shewanella sp. AC34-MNA-CIBAN-0136. The sequence goes on from NZ_JBEOPJ010000014.1 coordinate 80,546, forward strand.
AATATTACTGGTTGGGATTCGCTCTATTATGGAGATGGAGATCCGCGAATACCCTGTATTGGAAAACACTAAAGTCACCGTTACTACTGCATATCCAGGCGCCAGCAGTGAATTGATCCAGGGATTCATTACCCAACCTTTGCAGCAGGCTATTGCCGAAGCAAAGGGCATAGACTTTCTGAGCTCATCGAGCATACAAGGTTTTTCAACCATCGAAGCACAGATGGAACTCAACTACGATGCTAATGACGCACTTGCGGAGATTCAATCTAAAGTTGCCAGTCAACGTAACGAGTTACCTGACGAGGCTCAGGACCCTGTTATCAACTCGACGACGGGAGAAGGTCGTGCGCTCATGTACATCGCTTTCTTTAGCGATACCATGAAAGTCCCACAGATCTCAGATTATCTTGCCCGAGAAGTACAGCCAAAACTACAAGCCCTATCCGGTGTAGCCAAGGCCGAACTGCTGGGGCGTCGCTTTGCGCTGAGAGTCTGGCTCGATCCTCAAAGACTTGCAGCGGTTAATCTCACCTCGACAGATATTGCTCAAACCCTGCGTCAGAACAACTATATTTCTGCAGTTGGGCAAACCAAAGATGAATTCATCAAGATCAATCTCACTACGAATACTGACGTTGCAAACACCAAACAGTTCGAGAATCTGATAATTAAATCGACCGAAGATAGTATCGTTCGTCTCAAGGATATCGCCAGGGTAGAGCTCGGATCACAAACCTACGAGAACATAGCACTGTATAAGGGTAAACCTTCAACCTACGTAGCCATTAATCTATCTCCGGGTTCTAATCCACTGTCTGTGGCAGAACGTGTTAAAGAACTCCTGCCGGATATAAAGTCTCAGCTGCCCTCGGGTCTGCAGGTCGAACTCCCCTACGATGCATCAGCATTTATTGATGATTCAATTAATGAGGTGATCAAGACGCTTATCGAGGCAGTGGGTATCGTTCTTGTCATCGTGTTTCTATGCCTAGGATCTCTGCGAGCGGCAATCATTCCCTCAATAGCAGTACCGCTCTCGCTCATCGGTGGAGCCTTCATCATGCTGGTGCTGGGTTTCTCGCTCAATTTACTGACGCTGCTCTCACTTGTGCTGGCTATAGGCTTGGTCGTCGACGATGCTATTATCATAGTCGAGAACATACACCGGCATATCGTTGATGGTAAATCAAAGAAGGAAGCGGCGTTGATCGGTGCTCGAGAAATGGCTAATCCAGTTATCGCCATGACGATAACCTTGGTTGCAGTCTACGCGCCTATTGGTTTCATGGGTGGGCTGGTTGGTTCGCTTTTTACCGAGTTTGCTTTCACGCTTGCTGGTGCCGTCGTCATTTCAGGTATCATTGCCTTGACGTTATCGCCTATGCTGGCCAGTAAGGTTCTCAAACCACATGGACAGTCGACCCGCTTCGAGAGTGCAATTGAAAGTTTGTTCGACCGACTCGCCAATACTTATCAGCGCTCGCTGGCTATCATGGTCAAGGCCGTCTCACCTGTAATTATGTTTGCGGTAGTCGTACTAGTGTCGATCTTTTTTATGATGATGCTAAGCCAGAAAGAGCTTGCACCGACTGAGGACCGTGGCATCATTTTGTTTCAGGGTAAAGGACCGCAGACAGCCACACTCGAATACCTGCAGAAGTATGGCACAGAAATGCAGACAGCCTTCGAGCAGGTACCAGGCTACGACGAGACGTTCATGCTGGTTGGTATGACGAGTCCCAATGCGGTGTTTGGCGGTTTCAAAATGAAGCCTTGGAGCGAACGAGATATATCGCAGTTTGATATCATGCCTCAACTGCAGGCTTCTGTGGCAGGGATTACTGGTTTGAAAACCGCTTTATTCCCAATTCCATCCTTGCCTGGTTCGAGTGGCGGTCTACCCTTTCAGTTTGTGCTAACTTCGGGCAGTGATTTTACTCAACTCGATCAAATAGCAGATGAATTCGTAGGGGCTGCCATGCAGAGTGGCAACTTCACATTCGTGCAGAAATCGATCGATATCGATAAGCCCGTCACCCGAGTAAAGGTCGACCGCGAACGCGTAGCCGATCTCGGTTTGTCGATGCAGGAAATTGGTCAGGCGCTTGGCGGTATGCTTGGCGGCGGGTTTATTAGTCGTTTCAACATGGAGGGGCGCTCGTATGAGGTTATTCCCCAGGTTGAGCGCTACGCGCGCCAAACAGCAACGGCGCTCAACGATTATTTCATCCGCGCCGACTCTGGCGATTTAGTTCCGCTCGGCTCGGTCGTTAGCTTCGAGCATGATGTAGAACCCTCATCTAGAACACAATTCAATCAGCTGAATTCGATCACGATCGAAGGCATTCCTGCGCCATCAGTGTCGATGGGAGATGCTATCAGTTTCATGAAAACCAAGGCGATCGATATCCTACCTCGGGGTTTCAGCTATGATTTTAAGGGCGAGTCTAGACAGTTCGAAAATTCTGGCAGTGCGTTAATCGTGACTATCTTTTTATCGCTACTCGTTATCTATCTGGTGCTTGCTGCGCAATTTGAGAGCTGGCGTGATCCTCTTATCATTTTAATATCGGTGCCGATGTCAATTGCAGGGGCAATGGCCTTCATTATGCTTGGTTTTGCGTCGATGAACATCTACACACAGGTTGGTCTGATAACATTGATTGGCGTGGTCGCGAAGAACGGTATTCTTATCGTGGAATTTGCCAACACACTTCAGGAAAGGGGATGCAACAAGCGCGACGCGGTAATCGAAGCCGCAGCGATTCGACTTCGCCCTATTATCATGACTTCGCTGGCGCTTATCGTCGCCATGATCCCGCTGTTAATTGCAGCGGGCCCCGGAGCAGAGTCGCGCTTTGCGATTGGTATAACCATTGCTACAGGACTCGGTATCGGTACTTTGTTAACTATGTATGTGTTGCCTGCTTTCTATATCGTCCTGGCGAAGAAGATTGATACTTCAGATCTTGAGGGGCAGGGTAATACCGCTGATCAAACTCCGACTAAAACAACGAACATGTGATTGTCGTACTCATATTTTCGTAGCGTCCAGTTTTGATTGGCGCAGTCACCCAAGATTTGGCTAATCTTATTGATTGAAAACATTGTAAAAGAGGGCTTGGAAATGCAGTCTGTTCGTTGCCGAACAGACTGCATTTAGTTTTATGGGTATGATTTTACTGTGCGATTGGGAACATTAAGTAACCAATAATTTCAGTTAAAGTCCAAGACAATTTCGCTTTCTGAAGCTTGTCAGATGACTGATTGCTCATTTATAAATAGAAGGGCTTGTACTGAGCTCTGAGGGGAAACTATGATTCAAACCAACCAAATTAAACCTGACATGCCTGTTGTCTGCTCCGAAGATGGTCAATTTGCTACTGTAGATCATATGGAGGGCACTGATACCCTTAAGCTTAAAAAAGACAAGGGCGGTCAACACCATTACATTCCATTAAGCTGGGTAACCTCAACTGAGGGCGATAAAGTGAAAGTTGATCGTCCAGGAGACCAAGCTATGCAGGAATGGTCTCAAACTCCGCCAACAGGTACAGGACACTAAAGTCTTGTTGTAGTGCTAAACAAAGGTGGCATTGTACTCATGCCATCTTAATACTTGAGCGGGAACCACGGTTTTATATCCCGCCTTTACTTTTCCCCCAACAATTCACGTGAAAATGATAGACATCAAAAACAGTGTTCAAGTTTTAGCTTTCGCGCCGTTCAAAATGGCAGGAGACTTGCGTAATGAGTTTCGCATTCAGCAACTAACATGATAATGGCTGATCTCCGCGACAACATGCCCCGTCATGGCCAATAAGCATGGCGAAAACAGCAACACAGTTTAATGTGGTCTATTTTGCTGCTCAATATACTGCTTAACAACATTGATAGGCGCAGCCCCCTACGTTTACAGCAATGTAGCTAAGGCTCCATAACGCATTTTCATGTATGCAGGCTCTATGAGTTCAGGGTCATGCAGTTTTTTTTCGTAAAGCGTTTTTGTTCAATAAAGTAGTTATAAAACAATCGAAAAAACGCAATTTATAGTATTTTCGAACTCCTTAAGCCTAAAAATATTTTCTACTCAGAAGATAAACATACTTCTTAGGCGAGATGATGACAGGTGATTAATATGGCAAACGAATCTAAAAATATATTGCAGCGTGGTTTGGAATATATGCACGAACCATTTTCGGGTTTTATTCGAGCGCAGACTACCTCCAGTCTGTTTCTTCTGTTATCGACAATCTTGGCCCTATGGTGGGCAAATTCAGCCTATTCTTCTACCTACTTAGATCTTGTGCACACCCCGATTGGAATATTTTTGGGTGATGTTGAGTTACGATCTTCACTTAAACACATTATTAATGATGGTTTAATGGTGATATTTTTCTTATTGATTGGACTTGAAATCAAACGCGAGGTGCTAGCCGGAGACCTCGCTAAACCTGAAAATCGGCGCATGTTGATTATTTGTGCCATAGGCGGAATGATTTTACCGGCTACGATCTATACCTTGTTCAATTGGGGACTTGATTCACAGATCGGTTGGGGTATCCCAATGGCAACCGATACCGCGTTTGCGCTAGGTGTACTCACCATAGTGCGAAAATACATACCTGCCAGTCTTTTGGCTTTCATAGTTGGGCTCGCCATCGTTGATGATGTTGGGGCGATACTCGTTATTGCACTATTTTATACCCAGGAAATATCCGTAATATATCTGTTTAGCGCATGTTCACTTATTACTTTCTTGGCAGTAGCTAACTACGCGGGCGTAAGACAGCCAATTTTCTATATTATCATCGGTATTGCAACCTGGTGGATGATGCTCATGTCTGGTGTTCATGCCACTGTTGCTGGCGTTGCAATCGCATTGACGGTGCCAGCACGGCCGAAGTTGGCGTCGGCAAAGTCGCTTGATAAGGCTAAAACAACAATCAGCTCTCTTCAGCAAGAAATAGAAGAAGTGGACGTTCTTGGTAGTCAGGAGGACCATAAACAGGTACTGGAAGTGCGCGATTTAGCAGAACATGCTGGCACTCCCCTGCGTCGTTGGGAAGATGTACTGCATCTACCTGTAGCACTCTTCATCTTACCGCTGTTTGCGTTGACTAATGCTGGCGTAGTGTTTAGTTTTAGTTCGTTTATCGACAGCCTCCAATACCCAGTTGGATTAGGGATTATTTTTGGCCTTGTAGTCGGTAAATTTATTGGCATTTCCGGCGCGTGCTGGTTGGGCCTGCACTACAAAATAGGTAAATTACCCAAGGGAGTTAATATTCAACACATTATTGGTGCTTCACTGATAGCCGGGATAGGCTTCACCATGTCCACATTTATTGCGACACTGGGGTTTGACGGGCAACCTGAACATCTCCATAACGCAAAAACATCCATCTTGGTCGCATCGGTTATGTCTGCATTTTTGGGTGCGTTATATCTTAGATTCATTGGTTCAAACAAACGAAAAAAATGACTCAATGAGACATCACAAGTCGGTTAACATAAATGTCACCGATATTGCAGCATCGTTTACGTTAATAGAAGAGTATTATGTGGTACTTGAGCGGGTTAATACTTTTAGTTTAATGCATCGGGGTTATGGCATTAAAAAATGTTTTTTATTGCCTAGTAATATTCATTCTACTGGTTTACAAAAACAGGTATAAATTAATTTGATTATGCTTTGATTATGCTTAGATTATGCTTAGATTATGCTTAGATTATGCTTAGATTATGCTTAGATCATGTAAAGTGTTTACAGCACAAAACGTTTTTGAGTCTCCAAAAAAGCATTACCCGCAGTGATACCGGCAAGATAATCATGTTGTAAATCCATATCAGTACTCCCTAACAATTTACTTTGAAGATTGTCTTCCGCAAAAATTTGAATAATTTCGACATCTTCAGGAGGGTTAGTGATAAAGGCGAGTTCTTTTTGATAAGCTTGCTCATGCTGTACCAAATAATCAATCATTTTTGGGCAATACCCAGACACGTAAATCCATGACTTAAGTTTACGTACCCAAGCAGCCTGAGTATGACAGTCGGCATTCACCGTTCGAATAACCACAATTTTTTTAGCACCACGGCGATAGGATTCTCGTACAGGTAAAGGCTCAGCAAGTCCACCGTCAAGGTAGATGTCTGTTTTATGGTCATCAACGTTTGCTTTGGCCTTATTTGTTGAGCTAAAGGCCTGCCTAGGTGTGAGTTTGACCCCTTGTTTATACAAAAAAGGAAATGCACTCGAGGCTTTAAGTAATTGGCGCCAGTGACTTGTATGACCGTTTGGGCTTAAGAAATAGCCTTGTCTATCGCGTGAATTCGTTGCGCTGAACAATAATTCTCGTTGACCCAATGATTTAGTTGCTGTCGTAAAGTCTAATGCAAAATTACCTTGAACGGTTTTATCAAAGTACCAATCCAAATCAATAGCATTGCCACCTGCTAATCCACGGCCTAGTTTGTAAAAATTATTACGACGTGTTAATTCACCAATTAATCTCTTGGCATAACCTTTCTGACGAGATAAAAAGCTTGTAATATTTTGTGAGCCTGCAGACGCCCCTATAAATAAATCGAAAGGATCAAAATCATTCTCTAACCACGCATCTAATACACCGGCTGTGAATATTCCTCGTTGCCCACCACCTTCTGCAATAAGTGCCATTTTAACACATGACTCTTCACAAGGATTAATTGGGGGGGGTGATGCAATGACTTTCATAGCAGGCCTTTTTATAAAAAATGCTGAATAAAATAACGTCGTAGAACTTGCGATTAGATATCTGTTGGCAGTAACAATGAGCTCGGGTGTTTAAGCAGTACAATTCCGAGTTCGCTAACTTAACCGCGCGAACAGAAGTTCACTAACTTAACCTCGCGAACAGAAGAGTCGTACCATGAACGCGAGTCCTGTTAGGATTTTGACATGGTGTTTCACGATAGCAGGGCATTCGCTGTGGATTAGATTCAGCGCTTACTCACCGAACAGGAGTTTATGCCTAGGAGCGAATATAGAGGACACAAGCCTACCGCTCCAGTAAGCAGCGGCACAACGCCAATATAGCCCCATATGCCAATTGTGTCGGTGGCAGCAAGTCCAATAAGAACTAGCCCGGCGGTAACACGGAGCGAGCGATCGAGCATACCTTCATTCGTCTTCATCGTCTTCATCGTATTTCTCCTTTGTCGAGTCACTGGGCCACTCTGCTAAGTTACAGATAAGATCGAATATCGTTCCAGCCTTACGCGAATCGATTAGATGTCTCTAAGCATAAATCGTAACTGTTCCCGGCGTCTGTTCGCCAGCGCACGCGAGATAATTTTCAGGAATGGTTAAATCGAGCGACATGGCGAATAGGCTAAATTATTTTCTGCTAGGGTTTATCATTTGAGATAACGTTACTTTAAAAAACGGTCAATTGTATTTAACTTGTCAACATTCGTGAGAAAGCAAAAGCCAGAGGGTACGGTGACGCACAGAGTCAAAGTTCGTAGCACAGTATGATGTGTTATTGGATCTTAAATAAATAGTTAACCATTAATAAAATGCTATTAAATTCAGTAACCTATTAATTTTGCTTGATTAAGTGTATTTCGTGAAGCTTATTTTAAACGGAGAGAGATATTTATGGCTGCAATAAAAAAACGCAAAGTTGTCGATCATATCGTAGAGACGATTTATCAATATGGTGTCCGTCATGTCTTTGGCATTCCAGGAGATGCTATTAATGATTTGATGGACGCCATACGCCGCCATGGAGAAATCGAATTTATACAAGTTCGCCATGAAGAAAGCGGGGCATTCGCCGCATCAGCCCAAGCAAAATTAACCGGTAAACTTGCCGTTTGTGTTGGTACTGCTGGAGGTGGGGCCATACATTTGCTCAATGGTCTGTATGACGCTAAGCTCGACCATGCCCCCGTTCTTGCAATAACTGGACAGTTACCACGCAGTGAAATCGGTAATCACTCGCATCAAGAAATTAATTCATCAGCTCTGTTTTCTGATGTGGCTGTGTTTAATCAAACCTTATTTGCCTCTGATCGTGTTCCCGAGATTATTCAGCAAGCGTGTAATAGTGCGCTGATTGAAAAAGGGGTTGCTCATATTGCTTTGCCTGCTGATGTTGCCACTGAGCAAGTTGAAGCTGACATTACGGGTCATCCAATAGCGGGCGCTGAAACGGGACCAACTAAACCTTTAGCATCAGCATTAAACAGTGCAATTAGCTTAATTGAGCAAGCTGAAAAAATTGTTGTTCTAGCGGGTGTTGGGGCTATACCAGCACGTCAACAGTTACTTACTTTGTTGAAAAAATGCAACTCCCCACTTATCAGAACACTAAAAGCCAAAGTACTACTTCCGGATGAGCATGAATATTCCTTAGGAGGGCTTGGCCTACTTGGTACGCGGCCATCTGTTGATGCGATGAATAATTGTGATTTACTTGTGATGCTGGGGACTGATTTTCCCTACAAAGAATATTATCCAGGAAAAGCCAAAGTTATTCAGGTGGATAAAGAAATTCGACATATTGGTCGACGTTGCCCTGTGGATGTATCGATAGTCGGAGATGTAAGTGAAGTACTAGACCAATTAATCGTTGATTTACTTCAAAAAGAAAACGACAACTTTATTACTGAATGTCGGCGTCAGAAAAGGAGTTGGTCAGAAGAGCAAAGCGAAGCAGAAAACTCGCAAGATATGCCAATAAAACCCCAGTGCCTGGCTCGAACCGTCGGCGAGCTTGCGAATAAAGATGCCATTTTTCTTTGTGATACGGGTACAGTGACCGCATGGGTCGCACGACATCTACCCGTTACTGAACAACAATTATTTACCCTCTCAGGCAACTTGGCCACAATGGCATTTAGCATGGCTGGTGCGATAGGCGCGCAATTGAAATTTCCTGAGCGGCAGGTGGTAGTCCTTATTGGTGACGGTGGTTTTAGCATGTTAATGCAAGAGTTTATTACTGCAGTCAATCTAACATTACCCATAAAGGTTATTATTTTTAACAACGCCAAACTAGGGTTAATTCAACTAGAGCAAGAAAGCAGCGGTTACCCTAATTATAAAACAGCATTAAAAAATCCAGACTTTTCAGAGTTTGCTCGCTTATGCGGTGGTGAAGGTTGGAGTGTAGATCGCCCTGAGCTGCTAGTAAAAGCGTTGGGAGAAGCATTTGCTAGCAAAAATGCCTGTCTGATCGATGTCCATATCGATCCTAATGAACTCGTCATGCCGCCAAAGCTCGAATTGGCTCAAGCAGTAAATTATTCGATTGCTAAAGCTAAGGAGTTTTTAAATTCAAATGACTGATTTAAAAATATGTGGGAACGATTCCGAAATGCTATTACCTCAGTTTATGAGTTGTGCAGGCTAGTAGAAATATATCATCCTCAAGGTGAATATGCCGAAATAGGTCAGTCTTGAAATGGTTAAGAAATGTTGGCTAGACCGTTAGTCGTTAGGGATACATTTTCTCATATTTTGAGGCTACATTTAGTTGATAACACTAAAACGTTTATGTCCACAAATGGGTTAAGGGCTTAACCCATTTGTGCTCATTTAAGTGTTAGTCGATGATATTGTCAGCTCAAAAAAATTCGTTTCAGCGTACAACATCCAATCAGATTATCAACAGAGATAAATCTTACTCTACCTTAACGTTACGTTATTGCCTGCAACACTCGAATAATTCGGAGTTTACTCTATGGCTTGCACCATGCTTGCGGCATAATGGCGTTAAATATTTAACAGAGTCGTTATAATGGATAAGCAGCAAGACAGTTACATGACCGAAGAAACACTAATCGAAGTAGTCGAAAATCAAATCGCCGACGGTGAACCCAAAAAGGTAAAAGAAACCTTGATGCGTTTAGTCATGACAGGTACACCGCGTGACGAAGCTATTCAAATGATGGCTTGCGCGTTGGCTATCGAAGTTTCCGATGTCATGAAAAATGGTTCCTCTTTTAACGAAATACGATATGGCCAGCATTTGAATGCACTACCGAATATGGATTGGATGGAAGATTAATAGCAGCTCATAAATTCGTGTTTTGTTAATCCCGATAAGTGACATTATCGGGGGCTAATTGAAAAGTCTAAAGAAAGATGTTGGATTTGCACCTTCGATGAGCAGTGTTGGAGCCTGTTTAGATCTCCTAATCGCAACTTACAAGAGACTTAAACGGTTTAAAGCAGTTGGTTTTGTTCGTGCATCAAAAGTACAACCAACTGTGTTAATACGCTTAGTGCGATATTAGCTTGCTGCGTCATTCGTTTGATCACTACAACTATCCTCACACTGGGGGCGGCTATTTAACAAGGAGTGGCAAGCTTAGTCTTTATTATGCTGATTTTGTTCTCTATTTATATAAAAGTAAGTTCACAGGTCAATGTTAACTAATTTACGAAGATTCAAATGGGTTATTAATGCTTAGATTCGAACACTGTAATGCCAAAACGTGTACTAATGAATTACTCGCCTTGGGTCAGGCCGACATGAAAATGTGGTACATTTTTGAGTGGTTAGATAAGCACGAGGAATTACAAAACGGGACTCAAGCAGAAATAATTAAACTTTATGTAAATGATGAATTGGTAGGGTACAGTCTTTTTGAAAACTTTGAAGCCCGTGCAGACAAAGTCACTTGTCATCAAGGCGTGAACTATAAAGAGTTGGGTATTATTCATTTCGTAACAGTCATAGAGCATCGTAATAAAGGTTATGCTACGTTGTTGGCTAATGCGTTGCTTAAAAATATTATTGAACCTATGTTGGCACGTTATAAAGATTTTCATGTTTACGTCATTGCGACTGGTCGAGCGGTCCCATTAATGGAACGGACTGATATCCCTTCAAAATACCTAATCAAGCAATTCTATTCCGATATATCGTTTGAAGAGAAAGTAGTAAATTACCTAAGAAAACAAGAACAAAATGCATTGAATGCAGTTACTTATAAAATTTAAAATAAACAGCTAACAAGTCAATCTGAAGCATACTTATGATTGTTCTAATTGTGAGTGTTAGAGCTCAGGCACTGACACGATTTGGTCTAGAAGTGGGTTAGGGCGTATAAGACATTTATTTGTGCCCCGAGCAGGTTCGATAGACAGATCAAGTGCAGTGTACCTGTTTAGAGTTTCCATCTTTTCTGACTGAAATTAATTCTCAACAGCAGGAAAATATGGTTTAGCTACGTCTATAAAACTAAGCTAGGGATCGTTAAAAGTCAGAGTCATCCGCATTATCTGTATTGAAAACTGAAGCTTGAAAAAAAGTAAGAGATTTTATTGATGTGTTCGAAAATTTCATCTCATTCAACAATTATCAAAATACGCTTTGCCTATACAAAATCAAATGCACCAAATCTCGAAAACATCTCATGAGTTAATGCGGATAATTAATGTTAAATGAGATAAATTGAATGTAAGTGCTTCAGTTTACATTCTGAGTCCATTGGCCTTGTTAAGTCGTTCCGATTTCACTTAGTGTCGCCTAAAAAATTCAAAGTTCACTGACTTGCTCAACGTTAATGTTGACCAGGTCACATTGTGTCCAACTTCCTTGGTTAATGTCTACGCAGTATAGTTCGGTGAGTGCAGTGAATAATCTTCGTCGTTTTGCCAATCTGCGCAGTTCATTAAAAGACGAAACAACGAGAATAGAAAATCAGTTAAGTGATGCATTCGAATGCCGTGGCTTCAATGTTATAAGGAATTATACAGCAAATACTCCAAACGGGATTGAAGCAGGTGAGATTGATTTAGTTTGTGTTATAGACAATATTGTCTTTATCATTGAAGTGAAATCAACATACTACCGTACAACTCAATCTGAGATATTTCATCACCGGGATCGTACATTACGTAAAGCGGGTATACAGGTAAGAAAAAAAGTCGAAGCAGTTAAGGATGATCATGATTTAAATAAAGAACTTAGACACATATTAGGATTAACGATTGAAACACCTAAAATTAAAGGGTTAATTGCTGATACGTCACTCGAGTTTGACCATGACTATTTCGCTGGTTTTATGAAAGTGAGCATTGAAGAGCTTTTGATTGCACTGGCAGATAATGCTCATTTTTTGTGTAATCAAGAGAAAGAAATTACATCGTCAATGGCATCAGGAAAGCAGGTTGATTTTTCTTCAGAGCCTTTTTCTTTGTATCCATTAGGATTTAATGGCAAAGAGTTTCTAAGGGTAATCGAGGATTCGCTTGTTTGGGCAAAGGCTGATTAATATTTCAACCATAAGCCCTTTATAAGAGGATACAGGTTATATTATGCAGCTAAATTCAGTGTTACCAGTTTTCATGCACACTATTTATTGAATATGTTGTATTTTTGAATCTAGATCACTCATATTTAATATGAAAATGGAAATACCATCATCCTAGTGTTGATCATTTCTGAGCATCTATCCATAATCGAAGTAACAAAGAAACGTTTCAGTTGCTACGAATACATTTCATAGCCTTTAACATACGAATTATGATCTTAGTTGCCCTATTTCTCTGACTTTTATGAAATGTTAGCCAAGGGTGAACACATGGAGAGTGAGGTATCTATGGATGACTTTCCAGCATCTGCTTTAAATGATAATTTTGCATTCGATTCACTTCAATCGATTCGAAACCGCTTATTAGATCTAACTAACCGCAATCGTCTTCTTAATTTTAAACATACTACAAGCGGGTTAATTCGAATTATCGATGAGATGCCTGATCAGCTACCACGTATTCCCCGAACTTCACTTGACATAATTTATGTTACACCGACTTTTAAAGTTTATTATATTTGATGTTAGTTTACAACTTCACTAACCGTTGAAAACTATTACTTCTAAATCACATTTTTTACTTAAACTGCCACAAATGTTAAATTGATGTTTTACTTTTTTATTATCTAGTTAGTATAATAACGTCGCGCTTTTAATGGATTAAATTTATGCTCTCTCCAAATGCTGTATTAGAAAACTGCCTACCATTTATTATTGGGGTTACTGGGCATCGTGACATATATAATTCGACAATTTTAGATCCCCCCTACAAAAATGACATACGTCAAGCACTGTTATATTGGCGTGAAGTGGTTGGTTCAAATACGCCAATTTGGTTAATGACGGGGTTAGCTACTGGCGCTGATTTACTAGCAACAGAAGTGGCACTTGAGATACAGCAAGCTGGTGAGCTAGGTGCATTTAAGATAATTGGCTGTTTACCCATGCCATTAGAACACTATCTGTCAGACTTTTATGGGTTGAATTATGCCCCTGATGCCGCAGAGCAGCTTAATACAATCGTTGCGGCGCTTGATTCAAATAATAATGAACTCATTGAAGTACGCCATAACTTGAGTGAAGAAAATTACCAAATCGCAATTAATGACCCGGCATATGGTGCATTACGCAACAGCTTATATCTTAATCAAGGTCTCTTTATTTCTAAATACAGCAATGTCTTACTGTCACTTTGGGACGGTAAACCTTCTCTAGGTGTGGGAGGCACTGCTGATATTGTGATCTATAAGCTTGGGGCTGAAGTCATATGGCCTATAGGAACTGAAAACCCTGCTTTACAACCCACCTCTGACTTTGATGGCCAAACCTCAGGTTTAGTTCATCACATTAGCGTTGATCGAATGACTCAAAATGAAAACCCAAATGTAGATGTAGATGTAGCGTATGAGTTTATTGAATATACCGAAGGTAAACCTGCGCCGGTTGGGAAATTGTATTCGAGTTTGCGTAAAAGCGAGCAAAATGACAGTTACTTGCAGGACTTTCTATCAAAAGAGTTCGTTAAGTTGGTGGCTGAGTTGGCGGTACATAATAGCAAAGCGAGTCAACATAGTGTGGTGGAAGAAGCTGATGGAAATATGGGATTACAAGGCACCAAGTCTATCTTTAAAACCGCTGACGCCCTAGCATTAGCTGCTCAAACGGAATATCGCAAATTTTTACTCATGTTTTTTTTATTAGCCATTCCAGGTTATGCCTTATATGAAATAGCCGGAAACTGGGTTAATTCAGATATAGGCCTAAGCATATTCACCCTCATTTTTGTGGTCATTCTAAGTTGTTGGTGGGTGATTAATCAGACCGCCAAGAAAGATATGAAATGGAACTATCAACTTGCACGTGGTGTGGCAGAGGCAATGCGTATTCGTGGCTTTTTGAACATGGCTGATATTGAACCTTCATCTACAACACTTATTCCACGTCGTTTTAGGTTACACCTGCCGTTGCTTAATCATGCCATTGGTATTGCAGAGCTGGATTGGTGGCGTTATAAAATATCCTTTCAACGCGAAGATATTGAACAAACCTGGTTACGGGACCAGCTGAGCTTTTTAAGCTTAAGACTGCAACAAAGTGAGTGTTCGTTTAAAGAACTTATTTATAAACGCCCAAGACATGCAGCAAGCATGGCGAACCGATACTCGAAGGGCTTTTTTTACTGCTCAATTGGTATTGGTGTTGTATTACTAGTGCTGATGTCGTTGCAGTTAACACTTCAAATTACCATATTTACTCAGCTTAACGAGTGGCTGATGCTTTTATTGCAATACAGCTTAATGATAGCTGGTTTAATCTTACTGTGGAGCGAACTTGCTGGGTATGAAATGACGGCAAAAGGCTACGAAAGCCTCGAAGATTTATATCGTCGTGCTTTAGTGTTACTCGAGGGGCAATTAACCCCTTCAAAAAAACAAATGTTATTGGATTTAGCGCGTGAAGCCATGTTCGAGCATGTCTCTTGGACAAGTTCAGAAACGAAAAATGACTTAAAACAAAAACAATAGAATATCTGACGTAACAGGGAAGAGATAATGAGTTCACCAGTATTAGAGCGTTACCAAACAAAAACATTAGCTGAAGTAGAAAAGCTAAGTCGAAGCAACGAGATAAAGCTTAGTAACGGCTACCATGTAGAGTGGCATAATAGCCATGAATTTGATTTGATATGTGAAGATGAAGATATTCATCAAACCATAAATATACATGAAGACAAGGTGACCGCAGTAGTCCCACTGCAGCATAAGGCCAATAAGGATTACTTTGTTACGGTCGGTTTGGATCATACGGCTCAGGTTTTTAAATTCTATGGTGAGCATGTTGCCAGCCTTGATGAACATGGCGATGTCATTATTGGTGTGTTTGAGCTAGCAGATGGTCAAATCGTCACGGCAAGTAAAGATGAAACTTTGCGTTTTTGGAATCCTAGAACAGGCGTTTGCTATTCAACAATTGAGGCTAAAATTGACAGTATTGACTCTGTACAGTTCTTTGCGCATCAAAAGCAGCTAGCCGTCAATGAGCCTGATGGGATCAGTATTTGTCGTTTCTCTGGTGAGCAAATTATTAAGCTAAAGGGTCAGATAAAGCCGTTAAAGTCACTTTATCAGTTAAGCAGTGGTAATTGGTTAACTTGGAGTGAAGGTGAAAATCCTACCCTTTGGTCTGACTCTGGAGAGAGTTTAAAGCGCTTTAATTTTAACTTTTTATTTGAAAATGGCTTCATTGAGAAAACTGCAGAACAGCAATTGCTGATTAAAAATGTCAATGAGCAAGTATCGTTATGGCAAAACAATGGCACCTTGATTGATTCACACGTTAATACAAAAGAGGCCTCGTTATGGCAAAACGGTGGCACCTTGAGTGATTCACACGTTAACACAACAGAAGTCTCTGACTTATTCACTGCGTTATCAAAAGCATTAGAGCAGGTTAATCTGCATATTGAAGAAAAGCCAACAATTAACCATTACCCCCATTTAAGAAACTTTATAGGTAATAAAGAAAGCAAAAGTGTTCTGGTGCCAGCGAGGGTGTTGGAATTGCAAAAGTTGAATTTTGACGAGGATGCTAAACAAAAAGAGTTGTGGGACTATTTCAATCGTCCTATTCCGAGAGAGCTGACAACCGCGATGAAAAGAGAGGTAAAAGCGGCACGCTCGGCTGAAAAAGTACTCAATCAAAAAATTAAAACTGCACAAACAGCATTGGAAACTCACCAGAAAAAACGCGGCGTTAATAAGATTGTTAGCTTAGTTATGTTGTTTTTAACCTTGGTAACTGCTGGAGTGGGCTCTGTACTTTGTACTGGGGCTAATGCACCTGATTTATTCAATCAGCTAGCTGGCGAGTATATTTCAGGGTTTAGGCCGATTAAGCTTGATGCTGTGATGAGGATTTGTGCTGGGGTTATTAGCGTACCATTGCTATTTTGCTTAATATTTTTCATGAAAAATAGAAGCCAAAAAACGTTGCAGCTATTGGAAACGGGCAACTTAACCCTACTTAATGCTCTATTACCTGAGTATTGCAAACTCATCGACAAGGTAAAGGCTCATCGCGCTCAATTATGGAAGAGTGTTCCACTCAGAAAGAACCGTAACCTTTATAGTGGCGAGTCTGTTAACGCGACGATGAAAGACATCATTGAAAATCAAATCGAAAAACAAGCGCTGCATAGTTGTGGTTTAGAAAAAGCAGATGTTATTTATTCGAATCACGAAGCTATTGTACTGAGTGATTGGGCCTTGATTCAGTCTGACGAAAGACGTGCTCCTGCATTAACTAAACTGCACGGAGAAAATGAACTGAGTTTTTGGGGGGATAATAAAGGTTCGTTAGTTTTTGCGGTGCAATATATTCAATTTATATTTTTAACTGCTGACAAGATTGATTTGTTTACTGGTTTTTATGATTTTATTAATCAAGAAATGAGTGGTAAATCGTCCAAAAGCTTTTTCTACAAAGATGTGACCACTGTGACTAAGGACGATGTGGACCGCCAAACTGGTATTGGAAAAGAAACAATTTCAGCTATTGACGTTAATTTAGTAGTAAGTAGTGGCGATAAAATCCGGTTAACTATTCTTACTCAAGAAAGTTTAAAGAGTATTGTGGAAGCAGCAAAAGATAATGAAGAAAAAGAGCGAGTGAGTAATCATTCTATCTTAAAGTCGCTGGAAGCAAGAAAGAAAAGTATTCTTGAAGACACTGAGATGGATGAAGACGAACGTGAAGAAGAGCTTGATGATGTTGAAACACAAATAAAATCCATGAATGAAGAAAATGCGCCTTTAGATAACGAGATATCTAACAATAAAGCTGAAGAAGCCATTAAGAATATCCGCCATCAACTTAAGTTGCATAAGCAGGAACGTAATGAAGAAACTGTTTCTTAGTTATAGCTCAAAAGATCGTGCACTTGCCTTATCGCTCAAGGCAAGTTTAGAGCATTTAGGTCATCAGGTTTGGTTTGATCAGGAAGGTATCACCGGCGGTGAACATTATGCCGCAGTGATACCTAAAGCTGTGAGTGATGCAGAATTGTTTTTGGTGCTGTGTACTAAAAACTCTATGGGTGATGCACGAGTTAACTATGCTGGTTCTAAGCAAGTGATTAAAGAAATTGAATTGGCACTGCAGTTTGGTTGTCAGGTTGTGCCGTTAAAAGCGGATGATACGCCGAAAACAGCATATGATAACGCTTACCAATATCATCAGATAGTAATGCAATGGGTTGATATTTGCGCAGCAGTTGCAATGAATGATTACACTGCAGCGATTAAGGAAATACTGTCATCGAATCACTCAAAGCCCAAAGAGTCACTTGATGCGCAATATTTAAAGCAAGCGACAGATGCCTTAAAAACGGCTAATCCGGAAGCAGCGTTAACTATTCTGCAGCATCATCATTTTCAAACAGATGTTAAAAATGAAGCCCAGTATTTACTCCTGATGGCTAAGCTACAACTGAAGACTTTCAAGCGTTTGTCTAAAAGCCAAGCGGATGCTTTTGTCGCTAGTTTTACTCACTTGTTGTATACCGACATGGCATCGGCTGCAGCTTATAGTCTAGGGGCCATTTCCCGGCATTATTATCAGGAAAACTACATTGCTGATGCGACGCCAGGATTTAATCAATTAAGATCAATTAGTCATAGTAAAGGACGCGTGAAAGCGAAGTATAAAAAGACAGTAGAGCCGATTTTACCTGCTGGTAATCGTTTCTCTCTGGATTGGGACTTCTAGCCTAGCCATGAACGCCTAGTAACTTAAACTTTTGGAAAGGTTTATTGTAAATTCAACTACTATAATAGAGATTCGGCGCATGTTGAGGCTCACCAAAGATGGGATTTATTATGAGCCTTTCTTTTCATACCTTTCAATTTTTTCTTCAGTGTAACAAGCTTGAAAAGCAGTCTGTTAACACATGAATGAATTAACTTTTTCATCTGAAATTTGGCGTTATGTTAACCGTATCGCTTTGGGTATCGTTAACTTCATGTTAAAATTATTAACATAATCAGACTTCTATTAGGCTCATGGATGAACCCGTTATCTTTAGCAAATAACTACAAAAACGATATTGTTAACTCTCAAAACACCCCATTACTCATCGAACTAAATAATTAACCCTTTAAATTTATTTAAGGTGATAACAATGCTTTTTGAGAAATTGAACGAATCCTTTTTTACATTTCGTACTGTGTACTGTGATGACGTAGCCATTGCGGATGATGCCTTAGTCAATTCAGATATACTGTTACCTGTTGTATTATTGTGTATTCGATATGCCATTAAAAATACGGCTCTTGAGGGGAAAGTATTCAATTTTAAGGCTTTTAAGCAAGAGGAATCATTGTGTTTTATTGCTGTAGACACGTTATATAGCTTTGATGATGAAGTCGCTGTCATGATTAGTGATGAATTAGGTGGCTTTAAAGCAATTAAAATGTGTGAATATAACTTAACTCGCAAACTCGATTTAAAACCATTGGTAATGCTATTCAGAGACACATTCAAGTCAGCAGCAGAAAATGAAAATGTAGATGAGTCAGAACTTTTAGATGAAATATTTTCTGAACACTTTACATTAACATTAAGCCAAGACTTTATTGATAAAGCCCTAACAACACTTAATGACAACAAGTCAGGAAAACCTAAAGTACGTGACCCTTTAGAGTTTGAGCAATATTCAATTTTACGTACTGCGCCACCACAATTATTCGAAGAAATGGCCGTTGTCACTGTTGCCAGTTATCTGTCTGAAAAGCCGTTGATTGAAGTACAAAAAATAAATGCAGAAGCGTTACCTGAAGTGAGTATCGATATAGTGCTGGCGACATTATTGGGCTCTCCAAAAAGCTTACAAGTATTAGCGAAGTATTTTAAGTGTCAGCCAAGCCAAGTCATTATGCCTGAACATATTTATATGTTAAGACAAAAGCTTAAAAATAAAGCGGTTACTCGCAGTATTAATGTTGAGAACGACACCAGTAAAAGCTGGTATGCAATTGCAAAAAGTTATGCTTCTCAGCTTGAATATGATGCTGATGTAAAATATTGCTGTGATGAAGGGTTTAGTGAAGGCAACTTTAACGAAGGCGAGTTTAATGAATCGTTGTTTATTGCAGCACTTTTAAACATGTCACACACAAGCATCAAACAGTTAAAGCGGTTAAATAAATCAACTAACCATATTGGCAAAGCACTAAAAATTGAAAAACAACTGTCGATAGCATTAAACAATCAAGTTATAGGGCAACAAAAAGCCATTCAAAGCCTTACAAAAGGGTATTTAACGTCAAATATTAGCCAGAGTGTAGGACCAAGATTGATTTTCACGTTTGCCGGACCTTCCGGTGTCGGTAAAACTTACCTGTCCTCAATTTTTTGTGATTTATTGAATCAATATGAATGTTCTGCATACACGTTTACTCT
Source organism: Shewanella sp. AC34-MNA-CIBAN-0136 (assembly GCF_040309945.1). NCBI lineage: Bacteria > Pseudomonadati > Pseudomonadota > Gammaproteobacteria > Alteromonadales > Shewanellaceae > Shewanella > Shewanella sp. AC34-MNA-CIBAN-0136. The sequence continues at coordinate 100,322 of NZ_JBEOPJ010000014.1, forward strand.
TTTTAATATGGAACAGTATTCACATAAAAATGATGCGATGAAGTTGTTTGGTAGTGGGGTGCAATACAACGATGCTAACCTTGGTTTAATTACAAGTGCAGTTAGGGCGCAGCCAAGGCAGGTTATTCTATTTGATGAAATAGAAAAAGCACACAGCAATGTGACTCAATCTCTTTTGAGTATTTTAGATAGTGGTCAAGCACAAGACCAAACGAGTCAAGAATTTGTTAATTTTGACCAGTGCATCATCATTTTTACCACTAACTTAGGCCAGGATGTATTAGCCAATAACAATCAACAGAATCAGTTAAATATTTTTGATGTTTTAAGGTATTCACAAAGTCCTGCGAACGGGTCCAAGTTGTCTATTGAGTTTGTTAACCGCTTATCTAAAGGGTATTCTGCATTATTTACACCTTTGCAGATAAATCATTTTACTTACTTAGCAGAAAAAGAGCTTAATAAAGTCAGTGAACATCAAGACATGCTTGATTTTACTTGGCCTGCTAATTTCGCATCATTTTTATTACAGTCATTAGCACCTGACATAACTGCAAGGCAGTTAACCGCCTCGTTATCGAAATTAAAAGCAGAAATTTTGGTTAAGTCGAGTGATCTTATTACTGATGACTTATCATCCATTTCTTGCAACGTATCCGTTAATGAAAACACTGTCGGCATTGATGTAAAACAGGTATTAATATTTGATAATGATAAGCAATTCCAATCTAAAATTGAGTTTTTAGATCCTAGTTTATCTACTAAATTGGTTGATGACGCCGAAAATATTAAACAGATGATGCAGCAATATCGACCTGATGCATTTTTAATTGATATGGACTCTGTTTCTAATGCTCAATTATCTATCGATGAAATCACCGAAAAAGTGCATGGTATCAACCCAAAAATTCCGATTTTTAGCTTTCGATTGGTCAACAAAGACGTGGTTGAACATAAAAATCAATCCTTGAACCACCATATTAGGCAGCATTTTGAATTAGAAATTGAAACGATAAAAACAACATTTTCAGACATGCTAATGCGTATCAACTATTTTCTAACAACCGAAAAAACCATACGACGCATGATGTCTCGAAATGAAAGAGTTGAGTATCAATGTCGTGTTGAGTTAAAAAATAATGCATTGGACGTATCATTTAATAATCTATCTTATTGTCAGGTCATTCATTCAAAAGATTTACAAGAAACCAGTTTCTTTAATCACAGCCTGCCGAGCGACTCACTTGATGATGTTATTGGACTCGATAGGGCTAAAAAACGTTTAAAAGAGGTGATTAGCTGGCTAAAGACACCTGATAAATTATTAAATTTCGGCGTAAAAGTGCCCACTGGCTTTTTGTTTGCAGGTCCTCCTGGGACGGGGAAAACACTATTAGCCAAAGCGGTTGCGGGGGAGTGTGAGTTACCCTTTTTTAGTGTGACCGCATCCGAACTGTCATCTCCTAATAATGGTGGCACAACTGAAAACATTAAAAAGTTGTTTGCTACCGCGAGAAAGTATTCACCGTCTATTGTCTTTATTGATGAAATTGATGCTATTGCCGGCCAACGAACCAATAGTACCGATGGCAGCTCAAGAGACCGAAATTTAACGGTTAATGCGCTTTTAACAGAAATGGACGGCTTTTCAAGTGGTGATGCGCCAATATTTGTCATGGCGGCGACTAATTTCCCACAATTACTTGATAAAGCCATTACACGACCAGGTCGATTTGATGAGACAATTTATTGTGACTTACCAAATAAATCTGCCCGTTTAGCATTTTTTAAACGTTTTGCAGATAAGCATAATTTGAATTGGCAACAAACTGAATTACAGCAATTAGTGTCTTCAGCCCAAGGCATGTCTTCAGCACAAATAGAACAAGTTTTACGAGAGTCTGTTTACCAAGCTGTTGGTGACAATGAGCAACTATCTACTGAACACATAATAAAAACCATGATTAGAGTGGCCTATGGTTCTCCCTCAGAACATATATTATTGAGTGACGAAGCAAAGCTAAGCACGGCTTACCATGAAGCGGCACATTTGTTGGCTTATAAATTATTGTTCCCTAAACAACCAGTTGATTTTATTACTATTGAACCGAGAAATTTTACGTTAGGATTTGTTGCTACTCGGGAAGCAGAAGAATATGAAAGCCTGTCAAAGCGAAGAGTTATGAGCAAATTGCAAGTATTACTAGCGGGAAGAGTAGCAGAAAAATTGTGCTCCGGTGATAGTGATGAAGTGAGTACAGGCGCTTCGAGTGACATCGAAAAAGCAACTCAATTAGCCATGCATGCCATTTACGAAGGAGGGATTGAAGCAACCGTTGGCCCGATCAATATTGCCTTATTAACTAGATTCGAAGAAAGTGAATTGTTATCTGTTGCTCAATTAGCGGTGAAAAACTGGTTAGAATTGGCTGAAGTACAGGTAGAAAAATTGCTCAGTGACAATTATCAGTTACTGACTAACATTACTACAATACTACTGGAAAAAGAGTCTTTGCTCGGTGATGAGATTGAACAATTATTTTTCACTTAGCATTGTTTACACTTATGGCTAATGGGTGGCTCAGGTTTCTGTAGTAGCCCATTCAATATGACTTTGGCTTACTAAGACCGTAAACCAAAGTCATGCTAGAGCTTTATTTAGCTAGATAATAGAGTGGAATATAGCCATTTCACCCGTTAAATGTCTGCTTTCTCAAAAATAAGTCTTCAAAAAGCACCGATAAGGAAGGGAATTGAATATTATTTCTAAAGTGATACTCGCACCAGTAAAGCTATATTACTATTTGATGATGCTGCCAATCCAGCTTGTTTTGTGGTGTATCTTCAAATGTTCAAGGTTTGTTTGCATAACAAGGCCACTCATTCCTTATTTTGTCGGTGTAGGCTGGTTTATCTACTTGTTTGGATTTGCTGCAGGCAAAGAAATGCATTGGCTTTATGCTGTTTTTTTATGGGTGGCAGGTACTGGATGTACTTCGCTATTTCTTATCTATATAGCGTTAATATTTTTGTTTATACATAATGGATTAGTCGAACGATTCGACGAGTAATCATTACAAATACTCTGCATTAACGATTACTTGGTATCGCTCCTGCTGCGTCATACAAACCGAAAAAGAACGATAAGAATACATAGGAAAAAACCAAGGCGGATAAAGTAGAAATATAAATGCCATATCCTTCTACATTGATGAACATTAACAATAAAAAATAGCCTAATGTAATATAAATAGCATTATCGATACCTAAACCCCATATGTATCCGATATACCCCGCGACAAGCGCCATGATAAAACGAATCAAATATAGACCGATAAAAAAGATTATGTTTACCACTGAGTCACCTTAGTTTTGGAACGCATTTCTGATGACAAAATTGAAATTTGATTCAATTTCAGCCTTCATGTTTTCATTCATATTTATTTTTTCACCAAGCGGTCTAAAGTAATAAAGTTTGAACCGCTTACCTTCACGAATTATTTTGTAGTCAAAGTTCAGAGAACCACATTCATAATCCCACAAATGCCGAGTATAAGGATCCGTGTGACCAATAATAGTACCAGTGTATCGGGTAAAGCAGCCGACAAATGGGATGGTAAACTGGCTACTTGTTATTCCATAAGTATTAAACTTTTCTGATGTTCTATAATTTTGTAAGTCTGGGTACTCTGTTAATACTTGTTTTGGCAGTATTCCCTTAGGAAAATAGATCAGCACTAAAGTCAGTAGTATAACGTAGACGATATTGTCATACCGCTGCATTTTAGGTACATCGATGAATCTTGTTGAAAAATACTTCATTTCGTCCTTGTTTCGGCCTAGTGTATAGCCAAAATACATAAATGTAAGAAGGTTATTTTATTTAATTAACTTACTGATATTATTGCATATATAAAAGATACCAATCAACCTTGTTACGTTAGATAAATACTCTAATTGGTCTGGTACGTTTGCAATAGTATTCATGTACGTCTTAAACCTTGATTGAACTTTAACACTGGGCAGTCTTTTTTTATAAATAATATCAAAGCTTTAGGATTTTAATGTTTGATTGTTCATGACGTGCTTTTACACTCTACTCTAACATTGATATGTTCTGATATTTCCTCTTATATATTCAATTTTTTTGCGTAAAAAAATATATTTTACGTCACTCCATGTTTTTCATCATTTCTTTAAGCTAATCCCAATCGCATATGACTTTAGTATGCATAACAAAAAGAAAGGATTAAAACATGAAAGCAATGATTAAAAGTAACATTAAATTTGGCGTCGTTTTGGGTTTGAGTGCATTAGTACTCGTAGGATGCGGCGGGTCTTCTGACGAAGAACAAATGACTTGGCTAAATGAGTGGAATAGTTCGGGGAATTATCAAGCTAATCTTAAAATGTTAGGTGTGTGCTTTAAAAAAGTGGGTATTAGAAGTATGACTCAAGAAATGAGTGATTCGCAAAATGAAGCCGTCAATGAATGTGAGTTAGATTATATAACGGATTTAGCGGAAAAAGATGGCATTAGCCTGGATAGAGAGTTGTTAGCTAATAATATTATTCAGCTTTAACGTTGCAAATCTAATACAAGGATTGAAAATGTCATTAACAAATAAAAGCTTAGAACTGATTTGTGATGCAAAAAAAACAGTAGGGCAAGTCACGCACGAGTTGAATCAGTCACCTTCTTTTCAACAAGCTAAGTCTGCTATCACCAATACAACAAATAGTGCGTTAACTGCAGATATACCGAATATTAAATTAATGAACTTTTTTGCGGTATTCAGTCTAGCTTTAATGCTGTTAAGTACATTTTGTCCTGTGATGAACGTATTTGGCAGTAGAATGCCATTAAATGACATAGCACCAATATGGTTATACATAGTGACCATTTTTGCACTGTGTAGTCATCTTTTTGGATTTAAGCAGTTAATTTCACGCGGTACTTTATTTATTCTATTACTGTCTACTTCCTTTACCGTTTATCAAGAGATATCCGACGTATTTCAAGCAACACAAATGTTTGGTAGCGTTAATCGCAAAGAAGTTATAAGAGGAATTGTTGAAGGGTTAAGGTATGCGGATGTTGGCTTCTATATGTTTATATCAAGCTTCGTACTGACTGTGATTGCAACGATAAAGCCAGGCTATAAAACTAATCATGCACTGTGGGATAAACTGGTTAGCAAATAGGTTATTACTCTCAAGGTCAGTTGTAAACTGGCCTTTTTTTATGGATGTGTTTATGCATTTTATGCCTAGAAAGCAACATATTTATACTCCTGTTAATTCAGTCGGTAGAGACTACATAGTCGGTGATATTCATGGTCAAATTAAGCATTTATATAAAAAATTAGCAATATTAGGCTTTGATTTTAAAAGAGATAGGCTTTTTTGTACTGGTGATATTATTAGTAAGGGGATAGGCAGTATTGATTGCCTTAACTTGCTCACTAAAAAATGGTTTTTTTCTGTTTTGGGAAACCACGAACAACTTTTTTTATTAGGATTTCAGTGTTCAAGTTATTGGGGGTTTTTAATCAAAAACGGAGGAGGTTGGTTAGCAGAAAATATTAGTCATTATGATGTATTACTTCGATGGAAAACTATCATTGATATCACCATGCCACTAACAAGGACAATTCAAGTAGGCTGTACATTTATTGGAATTAGCCATGCTTCAGCTTTAACTTCTTGGGGCAAACTTCAACACGATGAATTGTCCGATGAGGATATATGGAATGTGCTTTGGAGTAGGCCATTACATGACCTAAATATGTGCACTGCAATTGCAGACATTGATTATGTCGTCCACGGGCACAGTCCAGTAAGGGAAATAGTTCAATACGAGAATCGTTTTTGGATAGACACTTTTACCTCAACACAAGAATTGACGATCGTTAATTTAACTGATTTACCCATTGCATTAGTCAATAGGTTGTAATTGCTAGTAATATAGGCTGAACTAGTTGATAATTTACATCATTATTATATTGAACAATATAGGGAATATAGTGTCCATTAGAGAGTTAAATAATGCCACTGAATTACTGTTAGGTTGGCAAAATAGAGATAAGCATAAAAGCGAAGAATTCCTCATTTATGCGTATCAAGATATTCGATCTATAGTCGAAAAGTATCTTTCACATCATCGTCCAAATGAAACAATTTTACATGATGCATCTATTACAGAGCTGGCCAATGAGTCTGTTGTAAAGTTACATCGTTGGCGTAACGATGAGCAGCCCTTTGAAGGGAGGCAAGATTTTTTTGATTACGTACGCGTCTCAGTTTGGCATTTACTCTTTGGTAAACCACATCAATCCTTACTAAATCAACAAAAAGCTAAGCATGAATACCTTCAATTACAGTTGACGGATGCAGAGGTGTCTTTACCTAATTGGACAGAGAATCTTACGTTATCTTCTGTGTTGGAGCTTTTACAGAAGTCATATCCGAGACAAGCTGAAGTATTTGAGTTGAAAAATTTTGCCATGGTAACACATCAGCAAATCGCTGATATGTTAGATTTATCGACCAGAACAGTTGATAACGATTTACAATTTGCCACGGCTTGGCTTAGAACAAAGCTTACAGAATGATAGATATTGTTTCTCTGTTCGCTGAGTTATCGAGTTTAAATACCCTAGAACAACAGCAACGTTTACAGCCATTTAAGATACAATTTCCTGAGCAAGTTAATGAACTTGAGAAAATGCTCGCCATTAATCATACTCCCGTATCAAGTAGTGAACTAATAGAATCACAAATGTCCAATGTTGTTGATTTATCCTATGAATCCTTAATTGGACAAATTGTCATGGGTTTTACTGTCACTAAGCTTGTATCTGAAGCTGGCGGTATGGGGTTGGTATTTGAAGGTGAACAGCGCTTAATCTGTACTGATAGTCATAAAGGAGAGGCACATAAAGCGGCTATTAAAATTCTGCGAGCCAATAAGTTTAGTTCAACGCAACAACGAGCCATTTTTTTTAATGAAGCCACAACCTTAATGTCACTAGACCATCCCAATGTATGCAGCATATATGGAGTATCTGAGGTACTTGGTTCCGCTTGTATTGTGATGGACTTTATTGATGGACAAGGATTAGATATTTGGTTGGCGAGTAGTAAAAAGAATTTAAAGCAGAAACTGAATATATTTGAGCAACTATTAGGCGCAGTAAGCTATTTACATCGAAAACATCTTTACCATGGTGATTTAAAACCGCAAAATATCATCATCAATGATCAAGGTCATTTAGTATTAATCGATCTTGGTCTCGCTAGAAAGTACAAACGAAATATGAATGACCCATTCGTTTCTGCTTATACAATTAAAGCATTCACTCGCTTTTGGAGTGCACCAGAGCAAATCGCAGGAGAAGTTTCTTCCGCACAATCTGATGTATATTCACTTGGTGTGTTATTGCATTATGTATTAACCGGTACCACTGTTTTACCAGGGCATCAGTTAGGGGGTAAATACTCAGAATTAAATGCCATCATTAACAAAGCATTATCTAATAATCCTGAATTTAGGTTTCCTGATGCTTTAGCATTTGAACAGAGCATTCACAGGTTTAAAGCTGGATTACCTGTAGTTGAATACTCACAAAGCACTTATTATTTATTCCAAAAATTGCTGAAACGCAAACCCTTCACATCTCTTGCATGCATGTTGTTTGTGTACTCATTTGCAACCACGGTCTGGATTTTTACTCACTAAAATTACTTAATAAAATTATTCAATAAATTGCGTATTTTTTTTTAACTTCTGTCACTGCAGTAATCTACTGCTATTTCATATTATAGCCACAAGTTAATCACAAACGCTGTAAGCACGTTTGTGTTTATAACGATGTTGAATAATAAAATTATAGAGAGAAATCAATGAATTCAGATCATAATGTTGAAAAAAAAATCGGACTTAAACAGAGCTTACTTGAGACATTTAAAGGGCTAGATACAAAAAACAAAACTATGGTCATCGGTGGTGTCGTATTAGTATTTGGGATTTTACTGTCATTTTCTGGCTCGGTAAATACAGGGAATATTGGTGAAACATTTCCTCAGGAAGCCTCTGTTAAAGAGCAATGTCACTTTATTGGAGAATACGAACGAAGTATGTATCGTGCTGCCGTTGAAGGCGCTTCTGCTGAAGATATTCTTGAGTTAATGAATAATGATATAAAAGATCCTGAAGAGTTTAAGCATTCGCCAGCCCAGTATTTTTACAAGATAAAGCAAAGTAGCATCAGAAAAGTCGACAATTTAGTTGCCAAGGTAACTGGGGAAAAGTTTCAATCTAAATCGGGCAGTGAGCAAAATGAAAAAATCGATTATAGAGGTAAACGATTAGAATCTGAATGTTTAGCAGGTTTTAACCGCTCTAAATAGAATTGATTGATCATATTTCTTATCGCTATATGGCTTGAGTAGGGGCGTTGTACTCAAGCCATAATCAGCTCTAGACAAGGGCGAGAGCATTTACCATACAGATTTAGTCTATTTTTAGAGCTAAGTTTGTTCATTACGCTATCACTTCATCAATGGTTGTAAGTGATTCAGTATTGAAATTTTCGTAGCGACCAAAAAACGCATACTCATTCGCCTACGATGCCCTGTGTCACAATCCTAATGAATAATGAGAAACATTATTTTGTAAGAGTCTAATAAATATGTGGCAGTAAACAGAACTTGGATTAAGTGTCGCATTAGCGAGTTTTAGACTCTTGAGTGATATGTTATTTATTCTTTTATTTTAAAAATACTGTTCTGGTCTACATACACAACTATTAAAATAAATATCAAACATCAATGTATTACGCAAAGATAATACGTTGTACTAGTGTCAATAAAAACCTAATTCGAGGTAGAGAAATGATTAACGATCAACAAGGCAACACAAAGAAATTTAGCGGCTTTAGAATAGTGAATAAGCTTGGGGGTAGCTTTTTTATTCTATTTTTAATAGGTGCTTTTTTACCTTTGGTCGCGGCAGGAGGCTGGTCACAAGAAAAAATAAGTTTATATGAGTATGACCAACCTCTTTTATTAATGTTCATAGCATTAATCGGCATCATAGTTTACCTGTCCGGTATAAGCCGTTTATTTGCTAGAGTCATTTCATCTGTTTTTATTGCCGTTGTAATATTAACTATATTGTCAAATGCTTACGACATCTATGAGGCAGCTAAAATACTGAGAGCGAATGAGTTTAGGGTTAGCTATTTGGTGCGTTCAATCAGTGAAGCATTAGCCCCTTATTCATTTGTTACAAAACAAGATTTAGGCAGTAAATTTCAATACACATTATCGATAGGTGCTGTAATTTTAACCCTTTCATTTGTTGGAATTACAGGCTGCATATTTTCTCCTCGATATAAAGAAAACAAAGAATTACAAGAAAAGATTGTTGAAGAAAATATAAATTCATCTGTATCTCATACTTGGAAAGAAACTGAAACTGGCAATATTGATTCTTTAACGACAGAAAAGATGCTCACAAATAGACTAATGGCAAAGCTTATTAGTTTCGTTAAACACATTTATAGCATTGTAGCACCGGTTATTAATACATTATTAGATAAATGTTCCAATCTGATTTGTGACAAAATACCGACGTTAAAACCAAATCAACAAAAAGTAAAATTTGGAGTAGGTTGTATTTTAATAATTCTAATCTATATAATTATTTTTTAAATTATATGATGTTTCTAGCCCGTTATTGACGCTATTCCATAACGTTAATAATGGGTACTTATTCATTTCTATTGTCTAAACTGGCAAAGCTCGAGACATTAAGCGCTTTAGCCAGTATTTGTTATATAACTTGTGATTCTTAGCGTTGCAGTACCTAAAGATACGGACCTAAACCACTATTTTTGAAATAATGAATAATAGGCGCGAGCAGCTAGAGAAGCAGCTTAAAGTTGATCCAGCTGAGTTCGTGTCTAAATTGCTGAAGTACAGTGCGTTGTTGGTACTTATTTGTGAATATTACCCAATTGATAATAATAACGCGTTAGCGTTAAGTCATCTCGGGCAACGCGACATTCTCAATGAACTCCGCTACGAAAACGCAAAAGCGATACTTAAATTTATCGACAAGTTAACACTTAAATTTGAGCGAAATGTAGAGTTAAAGTTTTTGAAAAAGCTGCTAGATAAAACAATGTGTCGCTACAAAATTTTTAAACATCACCAGACAATAAACTATGTGACCATAAGCCTGGATAACCGATACCCATTTTTAACCTGTATAAAATTAGGCCATTCGATAGCAAATGATAAAAATCTCAAAAGAGGGTCTTTACTTGCATGTCTAGCCGATACGATAGCACTTGGATTAGCTCTAGGTATAAATGAGCCTGCAAAACGAATTGGCCAGCTTTCGTCACGGGATGAACTTGAAAGGTTACATCAACAATGGATAGATCTCCGTAATGATACTAGGCGAGTAGTATCTAGACCAAGACCTGTTGATTAGCCATAGGAAATTATGATGACCTTATTAATGATTGCGCATTCACAATGGACCATCGCCAAAGAGTGACCATTGGGGTGAAAGTAAATAAGCGAATAGGCATGCTTGAATTGGATCAAATCTCCGGGATACGTAATGCAATCGCAACAAATGAAACTCGTGAGATAGTCTATACGTGGTTTGAGAGAGTAAAGAAAACCTATAAGCAAAGATTTGACCCTGAGTCTGAACTAAGGGTTTAAAAAATTACGAAATGGCTCTGGCTTTGGGTATTACAAAGTCTGTTTGCATTTGTAGGCTTTATTAAAGGAATACCACACGTCAGTTATCAATATCACCAACTGAGAAAAACTCATTTAAAACATACCACAGGATTTGAAAAAGTCAGGTGGTAAAAACAGCACCTAAAAGCGCTCTGATTAGATTCTTGCACCGTAACAGTGCAAGAAAATCGTTCGTATCAATTTAACCATCTGATTCTAAATACTAAAAGGCCAGATCCACGAAGTGAGACAAAACTCATTTGGTATGAGAAACCACACAAAAAAACCGTTAGTTATGATGACACAAATACCCTATTTAACATAATATACATTGTGCGCATACTTATGCGCACATTAGAACTTATGTTCAATACTAAGTCTTTGTAGGCATTGATTGTTCATTAACAGCCTAATGTTGCTTAATGTGTTGTTTAGCATCGTGCTGAGATTGCATGCTTTAACTTTTTACGGCTTGTGCCTGCCAATTATTTAATCTCAGCAAGATGATTTAACGGTTTGTTGAATGCACTTTGATGTCGTTCAGTTTGTGTGGTGTGTAAATACTGTGATGTGGTGTCGATGCTCTCATGACCGGCATCGGCCTGGACATGTGATAATGGGCGTCGGTTGATATTGATGTCATGCGTGATCCCAGTATGACGAATATTATGCGCACTGAGTTTTCGCATAAGTTGGCTGTCGTGATCAAAACCATCTTTAGCGGCATTGTCTGCAGCTAAGTTAATCAGTTTGTCTATTTCGTCACGTATGTGGCGAATACCAAGATTGGCATTGATGACACCAGATTCACGTCCATGGGCTGCTGCTTTATGTCGGACAAATATAGGATGTTGATCGTTGATGTTGGGTAAATCACTGAGGCGCAGATAACGTCGATAATCAACTAGTCCAGCCAGCAACGCTTTTGATATAGCAATATTACGAGCTTTGCCGCTTTTAGAAAATGGTACGTGAAAATACCAGATACCAGAATGTGGATCTTGTCTGAACTGGCTCATGATGGGCGCATAACCTGCGCGTGCACTTATTTCCGATATGCGTAAGTAGCAGCTATATAATAGTGTGATGAGGAATAAACTGCGTTGATGCTGCTCTGGTTGAGTGTCTGCTAATTGGCTTACGGTGCTAATAACATACGACCATTGTAGCTCTGTAAACGCATGATGGTTGTTGTCTTCGTCGATGGTAAATTTACGTTTAATGGAGAATCGGCTGTGTTTAAGCCATAACTGAGCTGGGTTTCGCTCGGTGTATTCTTCGCTAATTAGATAGCCATAAAATGAGGATAATATTGCTATTTTAGTCTTCAATGCATTATCACTCAGTTGATATGGTAGGCATTTTCCGAGGTGTTTTTTACCGATAAATGGCCGCCATTGTGGGTTTGGCGATCGCTCTGCGGTGGCTTTATCGAGTTTGAATTGCGCTACATTGAAATAGCCTATCAATGTTCGTGGCGGCGATTGGCAGTAATCGATGTATTTGGCGATGTCTTTACGCGTTACCGCGATTGGCGATAATGCGACGACGTCAAAACACCAATGAAGAAATGTGGTTAACTCGCTGCGGTAGGCTTTATAGTTGTTTTCAGACTGCTTTTGCTCAAATAACCAATCGGCACAGTGCTCTATGATGAGCCCTGCATCGGCCACTTTATCTATTGAAATTCGGGTAATGTACTGATTAACGGATGCATTACCTTGTAAAACATGCTCTGCAGCATCAAATAGTGGTAATACTGGTGGCAGTTCATCAATGATATTGTCGGTCATATGATTAAGTCTAGGTTATTGATTATATTGCCTTATTATACTATTTTTTGCTTGATGCCGATAATGTTATTTATCGGCATCAATCGTAGCGATTTTTAATGATGAGTCTTGGATATGTTGATACTGCAATATCTTGGTCTGTTATTAACTGCTGCATACAATAATCTACTGCTGTAATTGGCTTGCAAGCCTGCTGGCATTGCTTGTTGTGACATGTAGATCTTTTTTGGCAGCTCCATAAACACAATTGCCAAACCGTTTGTTTACTTGCCCTGTCTAGGCACTGTAAGTCTGCAGCACATAAATGACCTGCTTTGATTAATTGGGCCACTTTATCTGCATCGATAGACACATTTATTCTGTTCATGTGTGCTCCTTATTTCACGCTACTCTTTTTCATAACGTTATTGCTCTATTCCCTACTCACCCTGGAAAGATGAATGCTGTAGCTTAATAATACATTAATGAGAATAGTTATCAATTGCATTATAGCTGTTCTAACCACTTCTGTGCTGTTGATCATATATAAGCGCATATAAAGGCTCACTTGAAATGTTTAATCGACAAGTGCTGTTGAGCATTAATGCAATATGATGCCAGTACTAGTCATAAGATTTGAAGTGAAATGAAATATAGACAGTAGGAGTGAAGTTTTTGACGGGATGACACTGAAACTAACCATAATGACTATTAAATAGACCTATTTAAGACCTTTGCTATAGTGAAATGAAATGCCTAAAGCCATTAAATTACCTCTGCCCTAGCCCACAAAGGTATAGTCATCTGCATATATAAGTTAGCGATAACGTTAGTTGTTATCGGCTAAGAAATCGTACATTAGTGTACGTGGCTGTTGTTGGTAATCAAATGAAACAAATACTCGCCACACCATATAATTACTGCTGCATGAGCCAAAAATAACTGGACCTTGATAGACATTATCTTTTATTTCGGACAATGAAACTGGGATAATACCCATGAACATGTCACGACCTTCTATTCTCATTGAAATATTAGTGATCTTTTGATTACTGGAAAGCGTAACTATTAACGGTTTTTCGCTTGGGGTATTGATGGGGTCAATCAGTAAACCGACTTGCAAGTCGGCTACCTTTTTGTAACATTCCCCAACAGAAAACTGACATAACGTTTTATCGATGACTAAATTAGCGTGTTCTTGTGTTTGTGGTTTGTCACAGGCTACTAAAAACATTAACAAAATATTTAAAATGATAATTCGGACAAGTTTGTGCACAATTTTTAACCTTTATAGTTGAGTTAGTAACATTATCTTTCACAGATTGATCTAGATCAACTTTGATGCCTTTTGGTAAGTATCTTTTTTGACTTAGCTCAAGTATCATTACACCGTCTCATGCTAGAGAGAATTAACATGAGGTAACACCTTGACATATGGCATTAAAAACAGCATTAAACAGCTGATTTTATGACCACATGTTAATCTAACTGGTAAAGTTCGCTTTACTAAATATTAAAAGTATAAGTAATAAGCCGTGGAAGCATTATGATGAACCATTCCCAGTCTACAGGCGCTGATTACAACTACACTATTGTCCGCCAATTTGCACTAACCACAGTTTTGTGGGGAATCTTTGGCATGTCAGTGGGTGTATTGATTGCGGCTCAGTTAATCTGGCCACAACTGAACTTCGACACTCCTTGGTTAACGTATAGTCGTTTACGACCATTACACACCAATGCGGTGATTTTCGCGTTCGGAACATCAGCTCTTTTCGCTACATCCTACTATGTTGTGCAACGCACTTGTCAAATCCGTCTTTTTGCGCCCAAATTGGCCGCATTTACGTTCTGGGGTTGGCAAGCCGTTATTATTGCAGCTGCTATCACTTTACCAATGGGTTTTACCCAAGGCAAAGAATATGCAGAATTAGAATGGCCTATCGATATCGCGATTGCGATTATTTGGATTAGCTATGCAATTGTATTCTTTGGCACAATCGCTAAACGAACGACGTCCCACATTTATGTGGCCAACTGGTTCTTTGGTGCCTTTATTATTACTGTTGCAGTACTTCACATTGTTAACTCAATGGCGGTACCAGTAAGCTTATTTAAGTCTTACTCTCTGTACTCCGGTGCAGTCGATGCGATGGTTCAGTGGTGGTACGGTCATAATGCGGTAGGCTTCTTACTTACTGCTGGTTTCTTGGGGATGATGTATTACTTCGTGCCTAAGCAAGCTGGTCGCCCAGTGTATTCGTACCGTTTATCCATTGTCCATTTTTGGGCGTTGATTGCGTTATACATTTGGGCCGGTCCTCACCACTTACATTACACTGCCCTTCCTGACTGGACTCAGTCATTAGGCATGGTAATGTCATTAATTCTATTCGCACCTTCTTGGGGCGGTATGATTAACGGTATTATGACCTTGTCTGGTGCGTGGCATAAGCTTCGTACAGACCCTGTATTACGTTTCTTAGTTGTTTCATTGTCTTTCTACGGTATGTCTACCTTCGAAGGCCCAATGATGGCAATCAAAACAGTTAATGCATTATCTCATTATACTGACTGGACTATTGGTCACGTTCACTCTGGCGCGCTAGGCTGGGTGGCAATGGTGTCTATTGGTTCTTTATATCACTTAATTCCAGTGCTATTTAGTCATGGTCGTATGTACAGCATGAAGCTGGTTAACGTCCATTTCTGGTTAGCGACTATCGGTACTGTTTTATATATCGTTAGTATGTGGATTTCTGGTGTTATGCAAGGTCTTATGTGGCGCGCGGTTAACTCTGATGGAACACTAACTTATAGTTTCGTTGAGAGTTTAGAAGCCTCGTACCCATTCTACTTTGTACGCTTTATTGGTGGTTGTTTCTTCTTAACCGGTATGTTCATTATGGCCTATAACGTTATTCGTACCGTTAAAGCGTCTAAAGATTCATTACCTGCTATTGCAGAAGCTTAAGGAGCAGATTCGATGAAATTTAATCATGAATTAATTGAAAAGAATGTCGGCCTGCTTGCTATCTTCACTGTCATCGCCATTAGTTTTGGTGGTTTGGTGCAGATTACACCACTGATATTTCAGAAAGACACTACCGAAGCTGTTGAAGGTCTTATTCCTTATACTGCTTTACAGATTGAAGGTCGTGACATTTATGTTCGTGAAGGTTGTTACAACTGTCACAGCCAAATGATCCGTCCTTTACGTGCTGAAACAGAACGTTATGGTCATTATTCTGTTGCTGGCGAGTCTGTTTGGGATCACCCTTTCCAATGGGGTTCTAAGCGTACTGGTCCTGATTTAGCCCGTGTTGGCGGACGTTACAGTGATAGGTGGCACGAAGTGCATTTGCTTAATCCTCGTGACGTTGTACCACAGTCAAACATGCCTGGTTTCCCTTGGTTAGCTGAAAATAAGCTAGACGGCGAACTCACTGGTGACAAGATGACTATTCTGCGTAACCTGCATAAAGGCGGTTACAAAGGTAATGATCTTTACACTGATGAAGAAGTTGCTGGCGCTAAAAAAGCGGTTGAAGGCAAGACAGAAATGCAGGCGCTGATCGCTTATTTGCAATCTTTGGGTCACGCACTCAAATAGGAGGCAATAATGGATTACGGTACTTTTCAAGGTATTTTAACCATAGTTGTTATGGTGACTTTTGTAGGGATTTTCTTCTGGGCATACAGTAAGCATAGCAAGTCAAAATTTGACGAAGCGGCTAACTTGGTGTTTACAGAAGATGAACTTGCAAAAATGTCAAAAGACTCGGGAGATCAGAAGTAATGATTATGAGTAACTTCTGGAGCATTTGGATTTCTGTACTGACGATTGTGGTCATTGCTGGTTGTTTTATCCTTCTTAAACTGGTTAATAATAATTACACCGGTGTAGAAGAAGGTAAATCAATGGGCCACAGTTTTGATGGTATTGAAGAACTGAACAACCCACTACCAAAGTGGTGGGCGTACATGTTCTATTTAACCATCGTATTCGGTGTGATCTATTTAGCTCTATATCCAGGCCTAGGTAACTACAAAGGTCTGTTTGGTTGGACAAGTTCAAACCAAAGTATTGGTACTGAAAATGGCATTAAAGCTGACTCAGCTGCAGCGCTTGAAGCAGCAAAATCGGAAAACCGTTTATCTCAGTATGACCGCGAAGTGGCACACGCTGAAGAAAAATACGGTCCAATTTTTGCGGCTTATTTAGCGACACCGTTAGAAGAGTTAGTGAAGGATCCTGAAGCATTGAAGGTGGGCGGACGTTTGTTTTTACAAAACTGCTCACAGTGCCATGGCTCTGACGCTCGCGGTTCTAAAGGCTTCCCTAACCTTACCGATGACGATTGGTTATATGGTGGTGATTTAGCCACTATTAAAACTACTCTGATGAACGGTCGTAACGGCATGATGCCTCCAAAAGGTGGTTTACCAATCGAAGACAGCGAGATTAAAGGTCTAGCTGAATACGTGATAAAACTATCTGGTGGCGAACATGACGAAGCGTTAGCTGCTCAAGGTCAAGGTTCATTTATGAAAGGTTGTTTTGCATGCCATGGTATGGATGCAAAAGGTAACAAGTTCATGGGTTCGCCTAACCTGACTGATAATGTTTGGTTATACGGCGGCAGCCGTGGTGTGATTGCTGAATCTATCATTAATGGCCGTGCAGGTGTTATGCCAGCATGGAAAGACATTCTTGGTGAAGAGAAAGTCCATGTCATTACAGCTTATGTTTATAGCTTATCAAACAAATAGTTACTTATAAGTAACATCTAGGCCTCGATATTATCGAGGCCTTTTTTTTAAGTGATTATTAAGCCATTAAGGGGTAAAATAGCCCCCGAATTATTACCACCATTTTAGGACGAATTATGTCGGATCAACTCCCTTGGTATAAGCAGTTTTGGCCTTGGTTTTTAATCATTTTGCCAATGTGTGCGGTTATCGCTAGTTTAACTACATTAAAGATTGCTTTAGATAATTCTGACTCATTAGTTGCTGAAGATTATTATAAACAAGGCAAAG
Source organism: Shewanella sp. AC34-MNA-CIBAN-0136 (assembly GCF_040309945.1). Lineage (NCBI taxonomy): Bacteria > Pseudomonadati > Pseudomonadota > Gammaproteobacteria > Alteromonadales > Shewanellaceae > Shewanella > Shewanella sp. AC34-MNA-CIBAN-0136. The sequence continues at coordinate 117,901 of NZ_JBEOPJ010000014.1, forward strand.
CCATTAACATGGATTTGCGTAAGATAAAGTACGCTCAACAGATTGGGATGAAATTTTTAGTTACCGTGGCCGATCAAGAATTAAAAATTACTCAACAAGGCGGTCCTGAATATCGTGCGGCATTGAATGTTCAGTTTTATCATCCAACGATTGAAGAAAAAGATTTCAGCCTTAATGCAACTGCCGATGCTAATTATGTTTATCACATCCCATTAGATGCTGCGATTACCGGCCCTTGGGAAGTGCGCATAGAAGGCTTTGATGCTAAATGGCGTATACAACAACGTATTGATATAAGAGATGACGTTGAATATTGGCTAAATTAATAGTAAATCCATTAAGTCTTTGAATGATGACATATTTAATTAAGCTGGTATAAATAGATGACATCTTGCTTTCATTGCAATGAGCCGGTGCTAACGGGTGAACAGTTTACAACCGTGATTAATGGGCAACCACAACCTATGTGTTGCCCAGGTTGTCAGGCGGTTTCACAAGCGATTATGGATGCTGGCTTAAGCAGCTATTATCAATTTCGTAGTGAGCCAGGCAATCGTCAAACTGCTTTGATACCTGAGCAATTGTCGCAGTACAGTGCCTATGATTTACCCGAAGTACAACAAGACTTTGTTCATAAACAAGGTGCTATTGATTCAACCTCTTTGTCTATCGACGGTATTACCTGCGCAGCTTGCGCATGGTTAATTGAACATAAACTCAAACCCATTGCGGGTGTCACTAATGTATTGGTTAATTCAACCACACAACGCGCATTAGTGAGTTGGGATAGTCAAATTATTCAACTCAGTGAAATTTTGCAGATTATCAGTAAAATTGGCTATCAAGCGGCACCCTATCAAGTTGATGAGCAAGAAAAACAATCAAAAGCAGACAGTCGTAAATTTTTACTCCGCCTAGGACTTGCAGGTTTTGCCACCATGCAGGTGATGATGTTTGCCCTCGCCTTATACACTGGATACTTTACCGACCTAGATGTTGAGTTTCGGGATTATTTTCGTTGGGTTAGCTTAATTTTTGCTACTCCAGTGGTATTGTATTCTGCGCAACCCTTTTATTTCAGTGCGCTTCGTAGTCTATTAAGTGGCAAGCTTAATATGGATGTTTCTGTCTCCATCGCGATTTTAGGTGCTTATATCGCCAGCTGTGTCGCGACAATTCAGGCCAATGGCGAAGTGTATTTTGAATCAGTATCCATGTTTACCTTCTTCTTATTACTTGGCCGTTATTTTGAACAAACAGCCAGACAAAAAGCTTCCGTCAGTTCGAGTAATTTACATAAACTGGTCCCTTTGACCGCACATTTATACCGTGACGGCGAAATTACAGAGATTGCTGCTAAGCAGTTAGTCATTGGCGATATTATTTTGGTCAAACCTGGTGAAGTTATTGCGGCAGATGCAGAGGTGGTTGCAGGCCTATCAAGCGTCAACGAAGCGATGTTAACCGGTGAACAAATGCCAATAGGCAAACAGGTATCTGATACCGTCTATGCTGGTACCATTAATGTAGAACAGCCTCTTGAGGTTAAAGTCACTGCGTTAGGGCAAGACCAACTCGTGGCTGAAATTATTCGCTTACAAGAACTAGCATCAAACAACAAGCCGGCCATCGCTTTGGTGGCCGACCGTTTAGCTCGATACTTTTCCGCGACCATATTATCGATAGCAGCAATAACTTATTGTGTTTGGTTATTTATTTCTCCTGATGATGCCTTTTGGATCACCTTGTCGGTATTAGTTGCCACTTGTCCATGTGCCCTAGCCCTTGCTACGCCGACAGCAGTGACATGTGCGACGGCTATTTTTACCAAGTTAGGTGTGATTCCGCGCAAGGCCGGAGTTTTCGAAAAACTGACTAAAATTAATCATGTGGTGTTTGATAAAACGGGAACCTTAACCTGTGGCCATTTATCGATTGGTGAAGTACAAACCTTTGGCAAATATTCATCGGAGCAGGTCCTATCAATGGCTGCTGCAATTGAACAAGGCTCTTTACACCCCATCGCATTAGCATTTGAGCCCTTTTTTGATAATAAACACTTTGTTGAAAATGTTGACCATCATATTGGATTGGGTATTGGGGCCAGTATCGGCCAACAGCAAGTTTGTATTGGTACGGTACAATTTGTTACCCCAGAGGCAAATATAGCGGCTTCGAAGGCAATAGAAAGTCAGTGGATTTATCTTTCCATCGATAATAATTTGGTTGCTAAAATTGAAATGCTAGATGAGCTAAGAGTTGATAGTTTAGCCACCGTAAATGTCTTAAAGGCAGCTAACATAACACTCAGTATTGCCAGTGGCGACAATTCGGGTCATGTTGAGTTTTTAGCAAGTAAACTTGGTATTTCTGATGTGCATTCAGGTTTATCGCCGCAAGATAAGTTAGCGTTAGTGAATCAATTACAACAACAGGCCAATGTGGCTATGTTTGGCGATGGTATTAATGACGCGCCAGTGCTCGCCGGAGCAAACTTGTCTGTTGCTATGGGAAGCGGCAGTGCTATTGCTAAAAACAGTGCCGACTTAATTTTACTGGGCGATCACTTATCACGTTTTAATGATGCTATCTTTGTCGCTAAGCAAGCCCAGCGAATAATTCATCAAAATTTGTTATGGGCTTTTGCTTATAACATGATTATTTTGCCATTGGCAGTTACTGGGCATGTTGCTCCTTATATTGCTGCGATTGGCATGTCTGTCAGTTCACTTATTGTGGTGAGCAACAGCTTACGCCTTCTTAGGATAAAGTTATGAGTATCATTTACGTATTAATACCTATTGCGATGTTGTTTGTATTGATAGCAGTCTCTATTTTCTTTTGGGCAGTAAAGTCTGAGCAATTTGATGATTTAGATAGACAAAGCGTGTCTATTTTATTTGATGAAGACGAAAACAGCATGAACAAAAACAGCAGTGCTAAAGCCGACTCTTCTAACGACAGCACTGCAATTAATGATTTTCCAATTAACAGCTCTCCAATTAACCGTTCTGCTACTACCGATGTTGCCCAACAAAATACAGTTGGTTCTTCTGCTTCATCTACCACTCACACTAAATCAGAGTAAACCCAGTGATTGAATATAATGTTGGTGGTGCATTTATCGTGGGGTTAATGGGCGCTGCACATTGTTTTGGCATGTGCGGTGGATTAATTGGCGCTTTTTCAGCCAATATACCCACCAATGGCCAGACCCGCTTAGGCACTCAACTCACATTTCTGTGTGGCTACAATTTTGGACGTATTTTTAGTTACACAGTAGCGGGTGCGATTGTCGGTGGCAGTGTCTCAGCCCTTGGTCATTTATTTGATGTTGATAGTTATTTAATTTTTTTGCGAATTGTTGCTGGCACCATGATGATTCTTACCGGGCTTTATATTGCTCAGATATGGTTTGGCATTGTACACATTGAAAAAGTCGGCAAAATATTGTGGCGATATTTACAACCGCTGACGCGTAAATTCATACCTATTACTCATCCATTGCAAGCTGTTATGGCTGGTATGGTATGGGGTTGGCTCCCCTGCGGCCTTGTGTACAGTACATTAACTTGGTCAGTTGCATCTGGTAGTGCATTACAAGGTGGCTTAATTATGTTTGCGTTTGGTTTAGGGACTTTACCTGCTCTATTCGCTGCAGGATTAGCCGCTAAAACCTTGGCTCAATGGGTACAAAAACGGGCAGTAAGATTATTCAGTGGCGGGCTTTTAGTGTTATTTGGATTGCAAACGCTTTACATCGCTTTTAATCAGCTAAACTAGTTTATAACGGTCAAATATGCATTTATTGTCGTTAAGCTAGAGTCTAATTTTAAGCGGCTTCACAGATATTGTTCTAAAGATTTTTATCTTTAAAATCAATGGTTATAAGTTAAGCTGTTAAGTATGTAGAATCATTTTTAAATACATTTTACTGACAAACTTTGGTATCTACAGTGTATTGAAACGAAGTGAGTTACAACTGTGTTTTAAAATGCCATGATTGCAGCGTCCATTCTCTTCATATAGTAAGTGCGACTCTGATGTTGAAGAGTACCTTATTAATGCAGAATGGTATAACATAGTAACGTCTTCATAAATTGAGATTGGGTATGCCTTCAGATTTGATTAAAGCTCGACGTCCATCTACTACCGGTTGCGCCATTCATTGTCACGACTGCAGTATGGAAGCCCTGTGTATCCCTTTTACGTTAAACAATGATGAGCTTGATAAACTCGACAGCATTATTGAACGTAAAAAACCCATTCAAAAAGGTGACCTTATCTTCAAGTCCGGTGACGTGCTTAAGTCATTGTATGCAATTCGCTCCGGTACAATCAAAAGTTATACCATTACTGAGCAAGGTGATGAGCAAATTACTGGATTCCATTTGGCCGGTGACGTCATTGGTTTTGATGGTATTCATGCACAACGTCATCAAAGCTTTGCCCAAGCCTTAGAAACCTCAATGGTCTGTGAAATCCCCTATGAAACTTTAGATGATTTATCTGGATCTATGCCTAAGCTTCGCCAGCAAATTATGCGTTTAATGAGCAATGAAATTATGAGTGATCAAGAGATGATCCTATTGCTTTCAAAGAAAAATGCTGAAGAACGTTTAGCTGCATTTATTAATAACCTGGCTAATCGCTTTGGTAATAGAGGTTTCTCGCCTCATGAATTTCGTCTGACAATGACTCGTGGTGATATCGGCAACTATTTAGGCTTAACAGTTGAGACAATTAGCCGTTTATTAGGTCGGTTTCAAAAGTCTGGTTTAATTGAGGTTAAGGGTAAGTATATTTCTATTATCGATCACTCATCGTTAAGTACCCTTGCTGGAAATGCTCGCATCGCCACTTAAATTTGATATATATGATCTATCTCAAAGTTTATTTATTAGCAAACGGTAATACTATCAATAGGTAATGTAAATAAGAACTCAACAGCTTTGGAGGTTATATGAAGGATTATAAAAAGATATTAGTGGTGATTAATCCTACAACGGATCATCAACCCGCATTGGCACGTGCTGTTGAATTAGCGTCAAAAAGTCAGGCAGAGATAACTGCATTTTTATCCATTTTTGACTTCTCATATGAAATGACTTCAATTTTGTCCAGTCAAGAACGTGAAGCGATGCGCCAAGGTGTTATTGATCAACGTGTCGCTTGGTTAGAAAATGCCATAGATGGTTTTAGTAAATTCAATATAAAAATTAATACCGAAGTTGTGTGGCATAACCGCCCTTTCGAAAGTGTGATTAATCATGCGATGAAAGGCAATTATGATTTAATTGTTAAAAGCACCCACGTACACGACAAATTAAAAGCTGTAATTTTTACACCTACAGATTGGCATTTAATGCGTAAATCTCCTGTTCCTGTTTTATTAGTCAAAGAACACGATTGGCCAGTGGCTGGAAAAATTGTTTGTGCGGTTAATGTGGTGAGTGAAGATGAAGATCATCAAACGCTTAATGGCAAAATCATTAATCATGCACTCGATTTAGCCAAAAAATTCTCTGCTAGTGTTCATTTAGTCAATGGTTACCCTGGTACGCCAGTAAATTTGGCCATTGAACTGCCCGACTTTGATGCCAATGTGTATAACAACACAGTGCGTATGCAACATGAGCAACGAGTACAGTATTTAGCTCAAGCCTATAATATTCCGCTTGAAAATTGCCATGTTGAAGAAGGTTTGCCTGAAGATGTGATTCCAGAAATGGCGACAAAATTAGATGCAGAATTAGTGGTCCTTGGTACAGTTGGTCGTACTGGTTTTTCAGCGGCATTAATTGGTAATACTGCTGAACATGTCATCGACAGCATTAATTGCGATTTGTTAGCGATTAAACCTGATGGATATAAATCACCTTTAGAAGATTAGTCTCCAATAGAATAGGTTAACTACTTTACCCTGACCTCGAATACTGGAATAATACGCGCCCTGAAACACTTGGTTACTGGGCGCATTTTTTATGTCTGAAGTTGATACAATCGCTAAACAAAATATTACTCGTATGAATAAACTGCAAAAGCGTCTACGACATGAAGTCGGTTCAGCCATTGCAGACTACAATATGATCGAAGATGGTGATCGTGTTATGTGCTGCCTTTCCGGCGGTAAAGACAGCTACACCATGCTGGATATTATATTAACCCTTCAACAACGTGCCCCTATCAAATTTGAAATTGTGGCCGTTAACCTAGACCAAAAGCAACCAGGTTTTCCTGAGCATGTGCTGCCTGCTTACTTAGATAAGTTAGGCGTGGCTTATCATATTCTCGAAAAAGATACCTACTCTATCGTTAAAGAAAAGATACCTGAAGGCAAAACGACATGTTCACTTTGCTCTCGTTTACGTCGTGGTACTCTTTATGGATTTGCCCAACATATTGGCGCCACAAAAATTGCTTTAGGTCATCATCGCGACGATATTATTGAAACCATGTTTTTGAATATGTTTTATGCTGGCAAACAAAAAGCCATGCCGCCTAAACTATTGTCTGATGACGGTGCCAATATGGTCATTCGTCCATTGGCCTATTGCCGTGAGAAAGATATTGAAGAATATTCGACCCTAAAATCATTTCCTATCATTCCTTGTAACTTATGTGGCTCACAAGAAAATTTAAAACGTGGCGCAGTTAAAGACATGTTACAAATGTGGGATAAGCAACATCCTGGGCGTATTGAAACTATTTTTACTGCAATGCAAAATACCTCACCATCACAAGGTGTTGATCGCGAACATTTTGATTTTAAATCATTAAAGCGTAACCCAGATGCCGTAAATACTGGTGACGTAGCTGATGCCGACTTACCTGCTTTTGATTTTGTCGATATCAGTAATAATGGTCACATCAATTTAGACATTAGTAATCGAATTGATGTGGTGGCGACATTTAAGCCATAATAAATAGACTAGCTGTTAATAGATAAACAAAAGGCGTTGATATCAACGCCTTTATTTTATTATTTATCCCGAGTTCAGACTACTGGGTTACGAGAGGACTCACAACACTGGGTTTGTGGGTAAATGAAATGTTTTTTATCTGATTGATTTGTTCGAGTGTTAAAGTGTATTTTTCGTCAGCTATTGATTCTACATTATCAACAACAACCTTAACTGTTATGCCATCTGCTTGTATTTCAGCAAACTCAAACGTGAGTCCATTAATCGGTTTTCTAAAATACTTCATTGGAAAACCTTGTAATCCATCAAGTAATTTATTCATGTCATCGGTTAATGCTAATAGTTCTGTTTGAGTAAAATGTTGTTTCGTTTCTTTAGCGCGAACTTGCATGGCAATCCCACACTGTGCTGCATCACCCACCACATTAATATTGACTAAGCCGCGGTCTGATTTCAGCTGTGGATCGTAAGGAATAAATAAACGTTGTTGTTTAGTATATGTTAACGGGAACTGTTCTTTTTCAGTGGTAATACTGCCTGACACTATGATGCAATCAGGTGTGATAGGAACACTAAAGGCTAGCTCAACTAAAGGATAGTTTTGCTTATTCACTTGCTTTAATCGATCATAAAAGCCGTTGTACTCTAAAGAAACCGTTTCAGCAAAACTGCTATTCACTATAAAAATAGTCGATATAAAAATAAATCCGTTAAGTAGCGTACGATTACGCATTAGCTTTGTTCCCTTGTAAATATGGCTTATTGTGTTTAAGCATTTCGAGGAGTTCATCAATGTACTCATCTTTTCGTTCTGAATAATTCATTAACCCATAAACCAATTTCTCAGCTGTTGGTTTAACTTTTTGAGCCCGTAAATCGGCACGAATAGAACGAAATAAACGATACGCGGAATTGGTATTTAAATTGATCATGTAAGCAATAATGGAATCTTTGGGTGAATCAAATACTGCAACCTCATGGATTTTTCCATCAGCTCGCGCTAATGGCACTAAACCACAGCCTTCAATAAAACACCATTGACCAAAAAAGTTAAACCCGTCGACAGCAAAACGTGAACTGCCCCAACCGCTTTCATTGGCAGCTTGAACTAATACCATATCAACCGGAATAATATCGATACGCTTTAATAATGGCATTAAGGTTATGCGAGTAATTGCTTTAACATCATATTGATATTTTTCAAGAATGGTTGTTAGCCTATCACTATCATTTTCACTCAGTCCTAAGCCATTATCAATTTGCTCAATAACAGCCAGTAAAAATTGACGATCGTGAATAATAATCTGATTTTGTGCTTCAATGGCCGGACGTAAAAAATCAAAAAATATTTGCTTTTTAGTGGCAATATCTTCTATTTCAGCAAATAACGGCACCTTACCTAGATCAATATTATTCAGCTGACGTTCACCAGGTGCTACAGATATCTGGCTAGTGTTAGGAAAAATAAAGAGTCGCATCGCCAACAAAGCAACAACGGCTAAGCCTAACGCAAAAGTCACTTGACCCACATTGCCTATCTTCAACAGTACCTGCCTTATCAAAAATTCATTTCAACTTATAAATCCCGCTAATTATAACCTTAATAAACGATAGGATACAGTAAACCACTTTTGTAGAGTCTGTGCTTATCCGTTATTGATCACGATACGTTAAGTCAGCGTCTACAAAAACTAAAATTAATTACACTTTCATGACCATATCCAGTTAAAATCATTATACGTGTTTACGGGGCAGTCATTTATGACTGTGAATCGTCTTATTCAACAACTCAAGGATTTGAGAACACATTATGTTGAATCAAAAGTTCAATAATTATCATCATGTGGTAGCCATCGGTGGCGGACATGGATTAGGCAGAATTCTTGCCTCATTATCTTTTTTAGGTCCGAGATTAACGGGAATTGTTGCAACGACTGATAACGGTGGTTCTACTGGTAGGCTTAGGCAAGATCAACAAACTATTGCTTGGGGGGATTTACGTAATTGTCTTTCCCATCTTGCACATCGTCCATCGTTAGGTTCAATGTTATTTGATCATCGTTTTACGGGTGACAATGAACTTTCGGGACATAATTTAGGTAACGTAGTATTACACGCACTTGATCAACTTTGTGTAAGACCACTTGAAGCGGTTAATTTAATTCGTGGCTTACTTAAAATTGAGACACAAATTATTCCAATGTCGGAAGCTTCTACTCATCTTGTGGCACTTACCCACTGTGGAAATAAAGTGTTTGGTGAACTTAATGTCGATGGCATGAAGGAAGCGCCGATTGCATTATCATTAGAACCTGAAGTTGAAGCGACATTAGAGGCTTGTAGTGCACTAGCAAATGCTGATTTAATTATTATCGGCCCAGGGAGTTTTTTAACCAGTATACTTCCTCCTTTATTGCTGCCACAAATAGCCAAGAGCATTCGTGAGTCGAACGCACATGTTATGTTAATTGATAATTTAACCGCTGAGTATTCACCTGCAAGCACGTTTAGTATTGAAGATAAAATTGCTTGGTTTAACCAGGTAATAGGCAAAGAAGTGATTGCTGATGTTATTCAGCATGGAAATGAAATTAAGTTGTCTCATTCCAACATTAACGGTGTTCGTTTTAATCACTTTCCATTAATCAGCCAACATCATCCAGGGTTACATGACAAAACAGCATTAGCAGAAGCGATTAGCCAAGTTTGTGACTTACACCTTAAGCCGATTGATTTGGCTGAATACCGTCATTGCAATATGACATAAAACTTATCGATATTGGCTATAGTCATATCGAAGCTCATAGTGTTTAATATTCATTATGAATTCTGTTGATGGAGCATACTGCTCGCAGAAGTGATTTGATGGAGTTAAACATTTGGCTAACGTGCAACTTTGTGAAATATGAAAATTGAAATGGTCAACACAAAAATGGCTGCATAATGCAGCCATTTTTATATCCCAATAGCTAAGACTAAATCACTTGAGCTATGGCTTTACACACCGCTGGGATATTATTTTTCGTTAACCCAGCCACACTAATACGACCAGAACCGACAATGTAAATAGCGAACTCATCTTTTAAACGAGCAACTTGGCTTTTGTTCAGACCAGAAAAACTAAACATACCGTTTTGACGAGAGATGAAGCTGAAATCTTGTTCGACACCTTCAGCTTTTAGACTTTCGACAAATAAACTGCGCATTTCAGCAATGCGTTCACGCATTAGCGTCAATTCTATTTCCCATTCTTGCCGCAGTGCAGCATCCGCTAAAATGGTACTAACAATCAATCCGCCATGTGCCGGAGGATTAGAATAATTTGCGCGGATAGTTTTTTTAATTTGGCTAAAGCTTTTTACTGCATCATCTTGATTTTCAGCAACGATGGTTACCGCACCAACGCGTTCGTTATATAAACCGAAGTTTTTAGAAAAAGAGTTTGCAATTAATAACTCTGGTACTACAGCAGCAACTGTACGTAGACCTTGTGCATCTTCATCTAGACCAGCACCAAAACCTTGGTAAGCAAAATCAAATAACGGTAACAATGATTTTTCTAAACAAACCTTGGCGACGAGTGTCCATTGTTCAATTGATAAATCGATACCCGTTGGGTTATGACAGCAACCATGAAGTAAAACCACATCACCGGCATCCGCATTGGCTAAATCAACTAACATTGAATCGAAATCCATATCGTGTGTTTCAGCTTTGTAATAACGGTATTCTTTAACGGTTAATCCTGCGGTTTCAAAAATATTCTGGTGATTAGCCCAAGTAGGATTACTAACCCAAATGGTTGTTGATTTGGTATTTCGGACTAGAAACTCTGATGCTACCCGTAATGCCCCAGTTCCACCGGGTGCTTGAGCTGTTACAGCTCGTTTATCCGATATAATTTGGCTCTCAGGCCCAAAGAGTAATTCTTGAACCACTTGATTGTAAGCTTGTACACCTTCAATACCGAGGTAATTCTTGGTCTTTTCGGTTTCAAGTAAAATAGCTTCAGCTTTTTTTACAGAAGATAATATCGGCGTTTGCCCTGCTTCATCTTTATAAATGCCGACACCTAAGTTGACTTTGTGTGAGCGAGTATCTGCTTTGAAAGCATCTGTTAAGCCTAAGATCGGGTCTGCTGGCGCAAGCGTGACTTGAGAAAAGATCATTACAACTATCCTAAGTGAGGTGAAGAGACTAATTTTGTTTAGTTATACCATTGTATGCCGACAGTGAGTAGTGAGATTTTTAATAGTTGAGATAATTTTATGATAAAGTGAACATTCCTCAAATTTATGTACACGATAATGGTTATTTCGTTAGTTATCCTGTCACTTCCTGCTATTAGTATTATCTCCCTACCAGAACAGGGAACACTACTCTGACTGCTAATTGCTTTTTATTTGGTGAGTAACGTTAGATTCATTTTTAATCGCTAAGTGATTTAGCGTTACTTCTGTCAGAAGATAGTAAAATGAAAGTTTCGATATGATATGGATGACTATCAGATAATATCTTGTTCTGTAGTAAATATTACATTACAAAAAAACAGTTATAGAATTGCGAGGACTTTATTAAGTCCATCTTGTCGTTTAACGGATATAAAAAAAGGAACCCGAAGGTTCCTCTTTTTAAAGCGACTAAACTAATTACTTAGTTAACGCTTCTTTTGCTTTTTCAACTAAAGTTGCAAAAACAACTTTGTCGAAAACAGCGATGTCAGCCAAAATCTTACGATCGATTTCAATAGACGCCTTTTTCAAGCCGTTAATGAAACGGCTGTAAGACAGACCATTTTGACGAGACGCTGCATTAATACGTGCAATCCATAACTGACGGAATTGACGTTTTTTCTGACGACGGTCACGGTAAGCATATTGACCAGCTTTAGTTACTGCCTGAACAGCAACACGGTAAGTACGGCTACGAGCGCCATAATAACCTTTAGCTAATTTTAAAACTTTCTTGTGACGAGCACGTGCGGTTACACCACGCTTAACTCTTGGCATTTTCTAAACTCCTAAATTAAGCGTATGGTAGTTGACGCGCGATTGCTGGAACGTCAGATTTAGCAACTAAACATTTAGCACGTAAGTGACGCTTACGCTTAGTGCTTTTCTTGGTCAAAATGTGACGTAAGTGTGCTTGCTTGCGCTTGAAACCATTAGCGGTTTTCTTAAAACGCTTCGCTACACCCTTGTCTGTTTTCATTTTAGGCATTTCTAAAACTCCGCATTGGGACGTTAATAAACGTAAGGCGAGCAAAAGCCTCAAGAGACTTTTGCTACTTTAGGGTTGCCCTACTATTTCTTTTTAGGTGCTAGCACCATAATTGCTTGTCGACCTTCCATTTTCGGGAAAGATTCAACAACCGCATACTCTTCCAAATCAGCCTTGATACGGTTCAAAAGATCCATACCTAGGTTTTGGTGTGCCATTTCGCGACCACGGAAACGCAGCGTAATTTTCGCTTTGTCACCATCTTCTAGAAAACGAATCAGGTTGCGTAGTTTTACCTGATAGTCGTTTTCATCAGTGCCAGGACGGAATTTAATTTCCTTAACCTGGACCTGTTTCTGCTTCTTCTTTTGTTCTTTTTGAGCTTTCGCTTTATCAAAAAGGAACTTACCGTAGTCCATTATGCGACAGACAGGTGGCTCAGCATTGGGACTGATCTCTACAAGATCAACTCCGGCTTCATCTGCAACGTTCTGAGCTTCTTTTATACTTAATATACCAATTGGTTCACCATCTAAACCTGATAAACGGACTTCAGGTACACCAGTGATTTCATCATTGATTCTATTAGGGGCTGGCTGTCGCCCTGCTGTTCTTTTGATCTTTATGACCTATTCCTCCAACAATTTGAGACTACGGAGCGAAATCTGTTGACGTATCATCGCGGCGAAATCTTCTAGTTTTAACTTGCCTAAATCGATACCGTCACGCGTACGCACCGCTACTTCCTTATTTTCCATTTCTTGATCACCAACGACCAATAAATAAGGCACACGTCTTAGGGTGTGTTCGCGTATTTTAAAGCCTATTTTCTCATTCCTCAAGTCAAAAGATGCTCGAATACCCTGTTCTTTGAAGAATTTAACGATTTCTTCAACATAATCAGCTTGTTTATCGGTAATGTTCATTACAACAACTTGCATTGGAGCAAGCCATGTTGGGAATTTACCGGCGTATTCTTCTATCAATATACCTATGAAACGTTCTAAAGAACCTAAAATAGCACGATGGATCATTACTGGCGTCTGGCGACTGTTGTCTTCTGCGACATAAGTGGCACCCAAACGAGTCGGTAATGCATAATCGAGTTGTACTGTACCACATTGCCATGCACGATCTAAACAGTCATGCAAAGTAAATTCGATTTTTGGACCATAAAAAGCGCCTTCACCCGGTAATATTTCATATTTAATATTATTATTGGCAAGAGCTTGCTTTAAAGCGTCTTCAGCTCGGTCCCACATATCGTCATCACCAATACGCTTTTCAGGGCGAGTTGACAGTTTAACCACGATATTATCGAAACCAAATGTAGCGTATGTGTCGTATACCATTTGGATACATGCACTGACTTCATCTTGTACTTGATCATCAGTACAAAAAACATGAGCGTCGTCTTGAGTAAAGCCACGTACACGCATAAGACCATGAAGTGAACCTGATGGTTCGTTACGATGACAACAACCAAACTCTGCCATACGTAATGGTAAGTCGCGATAAGATTTTAACCCTTGGTTGAAAATCTGTACATGACCTGGACAGTTCATTGGCTTAATCGCGTATTCACGGTTTTCGCTGTTAGTGGTGAACATGGCTTCTGCGTATTTATCCCAGTGGCCAGAACGTTCCCATAAAACTCGGTCCATCATTAGAGGGCCTTTCACTTCTTGATAAGTGTATTGACCTAACTTTTGACGAATGAATTTCTCAAGTTCTAAAAATATGCTCCAACCATCGTTATGCCAAAACACCATTCCTGGCGCTTCTTCTTGCATATGGTACAAATCTAGTTGCTTACCAATTTTACGATGATCACGCTTAGCCGCTTCTTCTAAACGCACTAAATGCGTTTTAAGGGCTTTTTTGTCAGCCCATGCTGTGCCGTATATACGTTGCAGCATTTTGTTATCAGAGTTACCACGCCAATACGCACCAGCAACGCTCATTAACTTAAAGTTTTGACAAAAACGCATGTTTGGCACATGTGGACCACGACACATGTCGATGTATTCTTCGTGGTGATAAAGCGCTGGTGTTGCGTCTTTACTGATGTTTTCATCTAAAATAGCTATTTTGTATTCTTCACCGCGTTCGCTAAAAGCATCACGAGCGTCTTGCCAAGATACAACTTTTTTAACCACATCGTAGTTAGTTTTAGCTAACGAAAGCATACGCTTTTCTAAGGCTTCTATATCCTCATGCGTCAGCTTATGATCTAAGTCGATGTCGTAATAAAATCCGTTGTCGATAACCGGGCCGATTGCCATTTTGGTTTCAGGCCACATTTGTTTGATCGCGTGACCTAATAAATGCGCACAAGAATGGCGAAGGATTTCAACACCCTCTTCGTCTTTGGCCGTGATGATAGCTAACTCTGAGTCTGCAGTGATTAAGTCAGTTGCATCTTTTAATTCACCGTTTACGAGGCCAGCAATACACGCTTTTGCTAAACCAGGGCCGATGTCTAATGCAACATCAAGAGTCGATACAGGATTGGCAAACTCACGTTTGCTGCCATCAGGCAATGTAATAATAGGCATTAAAAATTCCTTTTCCAGTGGTGACCCACACGTAGGGCCACATGGTAATTAAGTATGTTCCTTTTGAACGAGAGCACGTTAATGAAATCAAGACAGTACAGGAGTCTTAGTTACCCAAAAACGCAAGTCTCTATTCTATGTGATAAGCGGATTGTTGCGCAACCATGGTGCGATGAATAACTGCAATATATGAGGTATTCAACAACATTCATTGGTTAAGATGACTGTATTGGTCAGCAGTGAATATGACTTTAGCCCACCTTTATTGTGTCTTGCATTTAGATGGTGTTTGTTGTTATAAAAATGACTATTTAGTAAAAATTAAATATATTGATTACATTAAATACTGATTATTGAACAAAAAACCATAAAAATAGACTTTAATCTTAGTTGTGAGTGAATAATATTGATTTGTATCTAAATCATGCTTAGGGATGACCCAAAATATAAAATGCTCACTATACTTACTGAAATGAGTCAGTGAGGAGTACTAGCAATGAGATTACTTTCGCGTGCCATTTGTTGCCCACATTGCGGGCATCATCAATATGTCACTTTAGATGCAAGTTCTGGAGATCAAGAATATTACGACGACTGCCGTATTTGCTGTAATCCAATACACATTCGAATGCACCTAGATGATAACCGCCGAACAATTGAACTTCATATCGATTCTGACGATGAACAAATTTATTAATGCCTAGCTCGCCTGCTTAATCTTCAAAGCAGGCAAGTTAATATAGATAATTATTTTAGGTGATTATGTTGGGTGATTATGTTGGGTGATTATGTTGGGTGATTAGGCGAGTTGCTTTTTAGCAAGAATTCGCTCCACAGTATCAACAATAACCTGTGTTTGACTGTCTATTTCGATATTAATCTTGTCGCCAACGTTATAATGATTCAAATTAGTTAACTTTAAGGTTTCTGGAATTAAATGCAGTACAAAACCACTGTCACTGACTTTACCTACCGTTAAGCTACAACCGTTTATTCCCACAAATCCTTTATAAAAGATGTAGTTCATCCATTGTGAGTCAACCTGTAATTCAATATTGTAATGCTCGTCGGTGTTACTGACAGCCTTAACCGTGGCCAGAGTATGTACATGGCCAGATAAAATATGCCCACCGATCTCAGTTCCAAACGTTAACGAGCGCTCAATATTAACCATGTCACCGACACTGGTATTACCTAGGTTAGTTACGGCTAATGTTTCTTCCATTACATCAAAAAAAACCTTATCATTTAGTATCTTGGTTACGGTAAGGCAAACCCCATTATTAGCTACGCTAGCACCTGTCACTAATCCTTGGGTTAACGGTGGTGTCATTGCGACTTCAAAGGTTTTAAGACCTGCAGCATTGTTAATCGATACCACTTCACAAGTGGCTTGAACTATACCAGTAAACATAATTCTCTCGTTCCGTTATAGGTTTTTTAATGAATAATACAGGTTTTCAAATTTCACGCTTGATAAAATTAGCGCTTCCTGTGCTGATAGCTCAAGTGACTCAAACCATGATGGGTTTTATTGACACAGTGATGGCAGGTAGAGTGAGTGCAGTAGATATGGCTGCCGTAGCTGTTGGCACCAGTCTATGGTTACCTGCAATCTTATTTGTTCAAGGCTTGTTAATGTCCTTTACCCCTGTATTTTCACAACATCATGGGGCTAATAATCAACAAATCATTCCATCACTCATTTTTCAGGCGGGTTATATTGCCATAATTGGTGGTATTGGGGTGATGTTATTTCTCGCATCTTCAACATATTTGCTCGACTTTATGCATTTAGAGCCAAAACTGCATTTATTAACAGTAGGTTACATAGATGCCATTTTGTGGGGTGCCCCAGCCTTCGTGTTGTATCAAGTATTACGTGGTTGCAGTGAGGGGATTTCTTATACCATGCCGACAATGGTGATAGGCTTCATTGGGTTAGCAGTCAATATACCCGCTAATTACGTGTTTATTTATGGTGGTTTTGGTATTCCTGCTATGGGTGGTGCTGGTTGTGGTGTTGCAACTGCATTAGTCTTTTGGGCCATGTTAGCTGCGATGATTATTTACATGTTAGTTGATAAAACATTTAAACAGCTCGCGCCATTTAAGCATTTTTACCGTCCTCATTTAGCCAGTATGTGGTCTATGACTAAATTGGGTATGCCAATTGCGATGGCATTATTTTTTGAGGTCAGCCTGTTTGCTATTATCGCGTTATTTTTAGCTCCATTAGGCGCTAATGTTGTTGCAAGCCATCAGATTGCCCTTAACTTCTCGTCAATTGTCTTTATGCTGCCACTATCTATAGGTATTGCTGTCTCGATACGAATTGGTTATTACCTTGGCCGTGGGCAACCAGAAATATCGGCTTTAGTCGCAAAAGTGGGTTTATGGTTATCATTCACCCTAGCCATTTTTACCGCCCTATTAACCGTCACCTTTAAGCATCAAATCGCCTTGTTGTATAACGATAACCCTGAAGTGGTCGCTTTGGCTGGTAGTTTAATGATGTTAGCTGCGTTTTATCAGATATCAGATTCAATTCAAGTAGTCGCCGCTGGAGCATTACGTGGTTATAAAGATACTCGAAGTGCTTTCTATATCACCTTGTTTTCATATTGGGTGATTGGTATTACTACAGGTTAGATTTTAGGTTATACCAATTTTATTTTTGAACCTATGGGCGCACACGGATTTTGGATTGGATTAATTGCTGGCTTAACTTCGGCAGCAATTTTGTTTGCTATTAGATTGAAATACATTCAAAAGAAAGGATTTGAGTTTCAACAGATTGGCGAATCTAATTGATTTTTTGAAGTTTAAGCGACTCACATTGCTTAAGCTTGAATCAAGTTGCACAGCAAATCACCATTTAGACATATAAATGTTTTTTTTGCTTGCATGCAACAGCCTATCCCCATTAAGATAGCGTCCGCTTTGAAGCAAAAGATTTTAAAGTGCAACGTTAAACAATACACCCGTAGCTCAGCTGGTTAGAGCACTACCTTGACATGGTAGGGGTCGGTGGTTCGAGTCCACTCGG
>NZ_JBEOPJ010000015.1:0-135382 GCF_040309945.1 Shewanella sp. AC34-MNA-CIBAN-0136
TTGAGTAAGTTGGTTGAGTCTTCATTACTTTTTACACCGTTTTATCTTAAGGGGATTTTACCTCAATCGGTGTACAGTTTCATTAAGCCACAATATGGAATGAATCAGCTCTCACTGCTTTATAAGTTGCTGGGTATCTAACGATACCTTTGTGGAGGCTTGAGCCTAGTGCAGTGAAAGTTGCACGCTGGGTTCTTAGGAGGGCGGCACTTGGTAACAAGTGTCGTCTATCCGACAAAAACGAGTTAGTTTTCTTGACTTGGAAATGGACCGGTTCAACATTTAAATTGAGGGCGTTGAAAAAAATAGCGTGAGTCCTGACATGGATGTCAGGCTAGCTTTCGGGGTACAGGATGTACCATCGGAAGCGTTAGCATTTTCGAATAAGGCTGAGGCAGTTACCCAATAAAGTCAAAAGCTGGATCTACCCCATGGCGACCTTTTCGCTGTTTGAAAATGTTGCGGGGCGGCTGGGTGATCCAAGAGGGAACAGCCGTTGGTTTCCTTTTGGTCTGGTGTGGGCGAAGCGCCACGACGTTAGTGGCCGTAGGCCATAGCCTAACCAACTTTGGGGCAAAAACGAGTTAGTGATCTTGACTACGAAATGGTCAGCATCAACTTTGAACTTGAGGCCGTTGAAGACTCTTTATAAAAGAATGCGTGATCTAGCCATGGAGGCGGGTTAGCTTTCGAGGGGAAGGGATGCCCCATTGGAAGCGTTAGCATTTTCGAATAAGGCTAAAGCAGACTAAAACACGGTTAGAAGATGGATAAATTTCCGTCGCAATTTTTTTCGCTGCTGTTGTTTGGTTAAATAGCGAAAATGTTGCCTGAACGGCAGGGGCCAATTCTTTATTAAAGAATAAAGAGGGGGTTGCTGTTGACCCCCTTTTGGCCTGTGCAAGGTGGAACCTTGCGATCTTAAGCGTTAGTGGCCGCAGTCCATCGCTTAAAAGACAAGCTAACTTAATTACAATTGCTTTAACCTTTGTGCATGCTGCAGCAGTAAAGTGTCTAATACTTCAGGGCTTAAGCTAAATATTTGTACAATTTCTTCGCCGGTTTTAGAAACTGTTGCTTGCTTGTCTTCAAAAGTAATATGTAAACCTAACGCCTTTAACGTCTGTTGATCATAACTAAATAATGGCGTGTTTCGTTTACCTTTTAAACCGGGCATCATCCCCAATACCGTGACAGCTTGATTAACCTTAACCATGTCAAAAAAGACGCGCTCGGCCTCTGCCCACGCCATAATATATTCAACCATACTTTTGTTGTACTTATGGAAGTCTTCCGAGCCGTATAATAGTGGTTGTAACACCCCACCATGCCAACCTAACAGGGCATCTTGTTTTATAGTCACTTCATCACTGGCGGTTACAACATAATTAGCACACGATGATGCACAGACTTTATCAACTGTAACCTTTAATTTGTGCTGATATACCAACTCACCTAATCGTATGCCAGCAAGTACATCTCCCCCACCACTGTTAATAACCAATGAGGTTATTTGAGTTGGACTATTTGTTATGCCTTGTTCAAAAGCGGCAACATTATCTGGATCAATTTCACCGCTATAATTAATGACCGAGGGCAATAAGGGGTCGATAACAAGACTAAAAGAGGGTTGTTTATTTGCGCAACCAGTTAAGGTTAGCAGCATGGCTAGCAGTAGATAACGCATTCATATTCCATCATGATGTTGAGTTCGCAAAAAATTAGCATAACAAGCTCATTATTCACAAGTAAATAATTTCAATTCCTCGATGATATTGATTAATCAGACTCTAACTGAACATTATCGCCAGAGACTTCTCATTGCAGGTCGTTGGACTATATAGCTTTAAGATTATTTTGCTACTTTAACCATCCGGTTTCAGCTTGATTGAGGACGTTGAGGACTCTTTATAAAAGAATGCGTGTTATAAAAGAATGCGTGAGCCTGACATGGCCTTTCTCGCACATCTGACCTATATGGATATTGGAAATGTCATTATGATGTAGGGAACATCATTGACCATGCCATCACGACATTTGTGAATCCAATCACATCAGACTCCCTATGTGAAGCGTTAGCATTTTCATTCTTTATCATAAAGAGTTGGCCGAAGAACACTCAGACGAAGTTAAAAGCTGGGAGTTCCAAGAGGGAACAGCCGTTGGTTTCCTCTTGGTCTGGTGTGGGTGAAGCGCCACGACGTTAGTGGCCGTAGGCCATAATCTAATAGCCCGTGCAGGGTGGAACCTTGCGAACTTAAGCGTTAGTGGCCACAGGCCATAAAAAATTAAGCCTATTATTCAATAGGAAGCGCAGCATCTCCGCCCCATACCGCCCAAGAACCATCATATAAAGCTGCTTGATGATGCCCTGCTACATACGAAGCCAGAATCAAAATACAGGCGGTAATTCCTGAACCACAGCTAAACACCCGTTGAGCATTATTACTAGTATCTAAGCTAGCGAAAATTGTATGCAATTCACGGATAGATTTCATTTTAAAACCGTTTAATACTTGTGCAAAAGGCAAGTTGAGTGAACCGGGTATATGACCACTGCGCATGCCAACACGAGGTTCTGGTGACGTACCGTTAAACCGCCCTGCTGCTCGCGCATCAATAATATCAACTTTTGCATGACCAAGATGGGTTAACACAAACTCAGTGTCACACACCTTATATTGCTGCAAGCGGCCTTTAATATCACCAGAGTCAGTTGCTGTCGCAAACTGACGCACTGTGTCTCGCCCTTCACTGCGCCACTGTGGTAAACCACCATCGAGTACAAATACTTTATCAAATCCCATTGCTTTAAAGGTCCACCACGCACGCGGTGCAGAATAAATGCCTTGGTCATCGTAAATAACTACGGTGCTATTATGGCTTATTCCTAATGATTTAGTTGCAACAGTAAATTGATCTTCCGTGGGCATAGCGTGAGTTTGTGGAGATTGATGATTGAAAAAAAGTTTATCTATTTGGCACGATAATGCACCAGGAATAACGTAAAGCTCATCATAAACAAGTGGTTCTTTTCCCAGCACAATGTCTATGCTGGCATCTAGTAATACAAGGTCTGGGTCTTCTAAGTGTTGCGCTAACCAATCGGTGGTCACTAAAGGAAAATTCACATTAAACCTCTCTTACAATTGATGGCAAATATTGATTGAAAATATTGATGCTAACTCACACGAGTACTCTCATGATGATTGTCTATATAACGCTGAGTTAACCCACTTAAATAACTGAATAAAATTATACCTACAGCATCGGCAACTAAATCGATGATGTCTAATGTTCTTGATGGGATAAAACCCTGGCTGATTTCTTCACTCAGGACGAATATCGACACTAACACAGTGCCGTAATAAAGCGGAAGACGCCCGATACAAAAATGACGACTCTGCAGCGCTAAATTGGCCACAAAAGTTAATAACCCGAATAACAACATGTGACAAATCTTGTCACCATAGGGAACATGTTTTATTACGTCGAAAAACACACTTTGACTGCCAGTATTGGCGAGGTAAATAATCCACAAAATAAAACCAAAAAAGCCACCAGCAGCAATAATAGCTAAACGAGAGAAGGTCTTATGGGTCATCTGTATTCATCCGTGTATGACATGTTGAGGTAAATAATGCCTTTGAGTCTACAGCGAATAGTTAGCATTTTAGCGTTAATTTTGCTTAACCTCCGCTCGCATTAAGGCTTCAGCAATATAGATGCACTTGTTAAACAAAATTTGAGTGGTTGCTATGAATTATCCAGCGCTAATATGACCAATAAAAAAGCCCTTTATTGCTAAAGGGCTTGCTATTAATCTACATTGAAATACCTATTATAGGGCTATCCAAGTTGCTTTGATTTCGGTGTACTTATCAAACGCATGTAATGATTTATCTCGGCCATTACCAGACTGTTTATAACCACCAAACGGTGCAGTCATGTCGCCGCCATCATAATGGTTAATCCACACCATACCGCTGCGCAGCGCTTTGGCCGTTTTGTGAGCTTTACTTAAGTTTGATGTCCACACACCTGCCGCTAAACCATACATAGTGTCGTTGGCAATCTTGACGGCTTGTTCCATGCCATCAAACTCGATTACCGATAACACTGGGCCAAAAATCTCTTCGCTGGCAATGGTCATGTCATTTCTAACATTGCTAAAAATGGTAGGTTGTACATACATGCCGCCAGTTTCTGCCATCACTTGTTTACCACCATCAACCAAGGTAGCACCTTGCTCACTACCGGCTTTAATGTAATTAAGCACGTTAGTCAGTTGCTGTTGATCAACCATTGCACCGCAGGTTGTTTTAGGATCAAGTGGATGCCCTGGTTGCCACCCTTGCATTTCTTCAACAATAAGCTTGATTAACTCATCTTTTACGCCTGACTCAACCAATAAACGAGAACCGGCAGTGCACACTTCGCCTTGGTTAAAAGCAATGGCTACTGCGGCGGCTTCTGCAGCGGCTTTTAAATCTGGTGCGTCATTAAACACAATATTAGGGCTCTTACCGCCCGCTTCTAACCACACGCGCTTCATGTTCGACTCGCCTGCGTAAATCATTAACTGCTTAGCAATTTTAGTTGAACCAGTGAATACTAAAGTATCGACATCCATGTGCAGTGCCAACGCTTTACCAACTGTATGACCAAAACCAGGTAATACGTTGAGTACCCCTGCAGGAATACCCGCTTCAATCGCTAATTGCGCCATGCGAATAGCCGTAAGTGGTGATTTTTCAGATGGCTTTAAAATCACACTATTACCCGTGGCGAGTGAAGGCCCAAGCTTCCAGCATGCCATAATCATTGGGAAATTCCATGGCACAATGGCTGCAACCACACCAACGGGTTCGCGAGTGATCATGCCTATTTCATTATGAGCAGTAGGAGCAATTTCATCATAAATTTTATCTATCGCTTCACCATACCAACGTATAGCACGGGCAGCGCCGACCACATCAACGCCTTTGGAGTGTTGAATTGGTTTACCCATATCAAGCGTTTCAAGTAACGCCAATTCATCGGCATTTTCTTCGAGTAAATCAGCAAACTTAATCATTACTTGCTTGCGCTTTACTGGCGGTAACATTGACCAAGTACCCGCTTCAAACACTTCACGCGCGTTCGCGACAGCAAGGTTAGCATCGGCTAAATCACAGCTAGCCACTTTGGCCAATACTTGGCCATCAATAGGGCTGATACAGTCAAATGTGTCACCAGAAGCGGCACCTTGATATTGACCATTAATGAAAGCTTGCCCAGTGATTTTTAGACTTGCTGCTAGTGCTTCCCAATCGCTACGACTTGTTGGAGTACTCATTGTGACCTCGAAATAATAAATGGATTGATAAGCACCAAACTGCGCTAAAAAGCAGGTGCTAAACCTAAAATTTGTGCCACATAAAATGGATTATCGACACAATAACCTTGATGAATATTGTCACCTGATTATGCTCAACAGCAAGATATTTTCAATATATTTTACAAAATAGGCACATTTAGTTTAAATAAATGCACAAAACACTTTAACGTTCATTATTTTTGACATAGCATAGCGAATATTCGTCACTCATTATTTAATCAATTTGAGATGAATCCCTAGTAATTGTAGCTATCAATGTAGAGTCAATTTATGAGCGAATATCAGCAAAATGGAACTGGCGATTCATCGCAAACATTGCCGAACATGGCACATTTTTGGATGCCGTTTACTGCCAATAAGCAATTTAAGACTAATCCTAGGCTTTTGGTTTCGGCACAAGGAATGTATTACACCGATATTGAAGGCAATAAAGTACTCGATGCTACTGCCGGTTTATGGTGTTGCAATGCTGGCCACGGCCGCCAAGAAATCTCCCAAGCGGTAAGCCAACAAATTAGCCAAATGGATTATGCACCGTCTTTTCAAATGGGCCATCCGCTCGCCTTTGAATTAGCGCATAAACTCAGTCAGCTGAGCCCTGACGGATTGGATAAGGTGTTTTTTACCAATTCCGGTTCAGAATCGGTAGATACCGCCCTAAAAATGGCGCTTTGTTATCATCGCGCTAATGGTCAAGCCACGCGTACTCGGTTTATCGGCCGCGAGCTTGGTTATCATGGTGTCGGTTTTGGCGGGATTTCAGTCGGTGGGATCAGTAATAATCGCAAAACCTTTAGTCAGCAATTACTCCAGGGGATCGATCACCTGCCTCATACACTCGATATTGCCAATAATGCCTTTAGCCACGGTTTACCGCCACACGGTTTGGATAAAGCCGAAGTGCTTGAGCAACTGATTACCTTACATGGCGCCGAGAACATTGCCGCGGTCATTGTTGAGCCTATGTCTGGTTCTGCTGGGGTTATTTTACCGCCAGATGGATACTTAACGCGGTTACGCGAAATCACCCAAAAGCACGGCATTTTATTAATATTCGATGAAGTGATCACCGGCTTTGGCCGAGTCGGTGCCGCCTTTGCCAGCGAGCGCTGGCAAGTTACCCCAGACATGATCACCACAGCCAAAGCCATTAATAATGGTGCGATTCCAATGGGGGCGGTATTTGTTAGCAATATCATTCACGACACCTGCATGCATGGCCCTGATGAATTAATAGAATTTTTCCATGGTTATACCTATTCAGGTCATCCGGTCGCGGCTGCCTCAGCACTTGCGACCTTATCCATATATGAAGATGAGCAATTATTTGAACGCGCAAAAGGGCTTGAGTCTTATTTCGAGCAAGCGGTTCACAGTCTTAAAGGTTTACCAAACGTGATTGATATTCGTAATACCGGTTTAGTTGCAGGTATTCAATTAGCACCAAGTGATAAAGGCGTAGGTAAACGAGGTTATGACATTTTTGATCATTGCTTTAGGCATGGCGCGTTAGTACGGGCAACGGCTGACATTATTGCAATATCTCCGCCACTTATAGTGGAAAAGTCACAAATCGACGACATGGTTAATCACATTACCGATGCAATTAACGCTGTTGGTTAACGCTGTTAGTTAATATTTTCTGAATACATATTTTGCTTAAAAGGATCCCGTTCATGCTTAACATCACTCATTTTGTCGATGGGCAACACACCCCAGCCAGTCAACGTAATCAAACCATCTATGATCCTGCTACGGGGGAAACTCGTGGCCAAGTATCACTGGCGAGTCACGATGAAGTAAGCTTGGCGGTAACGGTTGCCAAAAATGCCTATCAGACTTGGTCGCAAGTGACGCCACTTAATCGTGCTCGGGTATTATTTAAGTTTAAAGCGTTAGTAGAGCAAAATATTGATAAATTGGCCCAACTCATCACTCTTGAACATGGCAAAGTGTTGGATGATGCTAAAGGTGAAATTACCCGAGGGCTTGAAGTTGTTGAGTTTGCTTGCGGCATTCCGCATTTACTCAAAGGTGAACATACTCAACAAGTGGGTGGTGGCGTTGACTCATGGTCTGTTAACCAATCGTTGGGTGTCGTCGCAGGTATTTCACCGTTTAACTTTCCGGTCATGGTGCCAATGTGGATGTTCCCTATCGCAATAGCCTGCGGTAATACCTTTATCATGAAGCCGTCTGAAAAAGACCCCAGTGCAGTAATGTTTATTGCCGAATTACTGACACAAGCAGGCCTGCCAAATGGCGTGTTTAACGTGATTAATGGCGATAAAGAAGCCGTTGATGCTTTATTAACTCATCCCGATGTTCACGCGATTAGTTTTGTTGGCTCAACCCCGATTGCCGAATACATTTACAGCACCGCCTCTGCTCACGGTAAACGTGTGCAAGCATTGGGCGGGGCTAAAAATCACATGTTATTAATGTCAGATGCTGACTTAGATCAAGCGGTCAATGCATTAATGGGTGCAGCATATGGTAGTGCAGGTGAACGCTGTATGGCTATTTCGGTGGTACTCGCGGTCGGCGATGTGGGCGACAAATTAGTCGAGGCATTATTACCGCAAATTAGTGCCTTAAAAATTGGCAGCGGTATTACCCCTGAAATGGACATGGGACCGTTAATTTCGGCCCAGCATTTAGCTAAAGTACGCGATTATGTCGAAGCGGGTGTTAAGGAAGGTGCAACATTAGTCGTTGATGGCCGAGACATCAGTATTCAAGACCACCAGCAAGGTTACTTTTTAGGTGCGTGCTTATTTGACCATGTCACGCCAACGATGAGCATTTACCAACAGGAAATTTTTGGTCCTGTGTTAGCCATCGTCCGCGTCGATAACTATGCCGATGCATTGACGCTGATTAACCAACACGAATTTGGTAATGGCACCGCTATTTTTACTCAAAGTGGCCAAGTAGCTCGTCACTTTTGTCACCATGTTGAAGTGGGCATGGTCGGCGTTAACGTGCCTATTCCGGTGCCGATGGCATTTCATAGCTTTGGCGGTTGGAAACGTTCGCTATTTGGGCCGCTGCACATGCACGGACCCGATGGCGTTCGTTTTTATACCAAGCGCAAAGCCATTACCGCTCGCTGGCCACAAGCTAAAACCGACACTAATGAACCTTCGGCATTTATTATGCCGACCATGAAATAAGTGAAGCCAACGATGAAGCATATTAACGATATTACGCTTTTTAGTAGTCAATCAACTGCGGTTGAGTCGTATCACTTAACGGATGAAAAACTGCTTACTGGTGATCCACTGCAGTCAGTGCAAAACCATTTCGAAAGCCCGTGCAAGCAGTTTAATGTTGGCATTTGGCAAAGTGAACCAGGCAGTTGGAATATCAATTATAGCGAATATGAGTATTGCGATATTCTCGAAGGCTGTAGCATTATCACCGACAGCCAAGGCAAAAGCTTAACCGTCAATGCTGGTGATAAATTTGTTATTCCTGCTGGCTTTACCGGCACATGGGAAGTCGTCAATCATTGTAAAAAAATCTACGTTATGTTTGAACAACAGCTTGAACAAACATAGTGTTTAACCGCCATGCGGTACAGACTAAATCGTTACGGTTTTAGGTCTGATAAGTGGCATTCGCAGCCGTTGTGTACCTAAATACCAACAACTGTATTTTATGTAAATGGAGATAATATCGTGTCGAACACATTAAAAAGAACGCGAATTGCACTGTTAACTGGATTAACATTATCAGCTACCCTACTGGCTCCACTCGCTACGGCAGAAGTCTCTGGTGCAATCACTGTAACCAACGACTACCGCTTCCGAGGTGTGTCACAAAGTGCAGCAGATCCTGCCCTACAAGGTAATATTGACTGGAGCCATGATAGCGGATTTTTCGTTGGTGCTTGGGCAAGTACCATTGATTTTGATGAGCCTGAATACAATGGCCCAGATGTAGAGATTGATTTGTATGCTGGTTATTACGGTGAAATTAACGATGACACTAGCTATGACTTAACCTTGTACCGTTATAACTACCCTGGAGAAAGTGATTTAGACTATCTAGAAGTCAGCGCAGGTATCGACTTTAGTGGTTTTAGAGCCGCTTACTGGTTTACTAATGATTATGGTGGCAGCGATCTTGACCTACATTACACCGAAATCAATTATGGCTGGGAGTTTGCTGATAACTGGAGCCTAGATTTGCATTATGGTTACAATTTTGGCGACGCCATTGATGACGGAGAAGGCTTTGACAGCTATTCAGACTACTCTATTGGTGTATCAACAGAAGTGTCAGGTTTTGGCATCTCGGTTGCGTATTTAGACACCGACATTGATGGTGATAATGAAGTAAGTTCTGATCTATATAAAAACACCGGTACTTTATTAGCGAGCGTTAGTTACGCGTTCTAAGCCGAGTGAGTTAATCAGTACCCATGATTACAAGTCAGTCTTAAAAACAAAAAACCGCCAATGGCGGTTTTTTTATGACTAATATTTAACGAAAAACAGTAGCGATACAACAAAAGAAAAAACGGAAATTACTTAGTATTCAAACCTGTTAGCGGCTGCCCTAGGGCTTGTTTTTTAACGCATTGCCAACCATCTGCAAGATTTTGTAATTGCTCGTTTCGTTGCGGAAACTGGCTGGCTAAATTACGCATCAGTGATGATTGAATCTCACAAATTTCGGCCCAACGATCAGCATTAGATAATGGCATTTTTCAATCCTTAAATAAGTTGTACATCCGTTTACATGCGTTCATGTATGTACATTAATGTAGCACAGCACACTTTTTTAGAAAGCTATATTTACACCGTAAATCAGCTTAAAAAAACGCCACACACATACCAATTAAGCTTTTAGCTGATTTAAAAGAAATTTGTTTCATAAAAAAGAAACACGCATTCAATTAATATGAGTCAAACAATGAACTGCTAATCTAAAGCACTTATATGAAAAAATGATATGACAACATTTGATGGATTCATAAATGAGGTTTTATTGATGCGATATAATTTAGATCTTGCGCATAGATTTCAATAAAATAGCATTGCATCCATGGCATACCAGAGTATCTTATTGTTATAGCAACCGTTGAATATACGGCACAAAGGAGCGAACTATGGCTGATACCATCATAAAAATACTGATAATTGCAGGATTATTTTTTCTGGCCTATAAACTGATTTTTAGTGGTAACCGTGGGTTAACACTTTTTGAGATGCATTTTAAAGATGGCAAGCTCAATAAGCATAAAGGCAAAATACCGGAGAAGTTTGAACGTGATTGTCGTGCCATAGCCAAATCTAATAAACTGACTTGCACGGTCAGAGCTGAAAAATCTGGTGACGTACGTTTACACGTGTCGGCCAATATTGGCGATAATTTAATCCAGCAAATTCGTAACCAGTTTCCATTTGAGTATTACGATAAGAAACAGTCTGACGCGTCTAAACTTAAAGGCTAACATAGCCTGTTGAGCAAACGAAAAATGGACTCTAATGAGTCCATTTTTGTGTCTGTTTTCATGTCTATTTAGATTTAGTAAAAGTGACTGTACGCTCTAACTTAGTGCCCGACTATTGCTTAACACTTTCAGGGCTCAGCTTTTATGCTTAGTCGATTTAACTATTCAATGACTTAGCGATACCACTTAGTCAGGCTGTTTAGAAATCACCAAGGTGACTTGAGCGACTGTGATACCAAATTTAATAATATCGCTTTTATTGATAATGGTTTGCTCATCGACCAGAAACATCCAGTCATCAAAATGGACTTCATATTCACTACCATCAACTGGCAATATCATGTCATAACGCCATCGCAATGCACTACCGCGAGACTCACCTTGAGCAATGCCTAATATATCATTGGCGGTTCCCTCATAGAGCCCATTTCCTTTATCAGTAATGTTCCACACTCGGGTTTGCTTTTCGCCATCATCGTAAATAAACCATTCGTTTATCACACCCTGCTTACCTTCAGGCGAATCAACCCAGTGCGCTTCCATGGTGACGGTAAATTTGCGGGTCACCTTGCCTGAAAAATCTTGTACTACTCCAGCGGCCGTTAATTTACCATCAAAAAACGTGGCTAAATCTAACGTTGGAGTCGTTTGTTGATAATCTTCAATCGATGCTGATGAACATGACATAACGCCTAATGCTAGTGCAACATATAAGCTGATTTGAGCCAGCTTTCGCGCTAATTGCTTAGTTAATTGTTGAGTTAACCCTTGAGTTAGCGTTCGGGCGGAAAAATGTCGCTGCTTACGGATGAATAATAAAATCGCGTGCATTAGTTAACTCCAATCAGTTGGTTACGTAACTCAGGACGGCTGGTTTTTTCAGACAACCAAATGTCGAGAAACGCCTCAGGGAATTGGGCATTACTGACTTGATAATAAGGGGTGTCGTTGAGTAAAAATGCCGCATCTTCAGGGGTGTTAACCTTAAAGGTCAGCCTGTCGCCCTGTTTAACATCTGGCCAGGCATTAACTAACTGCTGCCTGTACAATTCAATATTGGCTTCGGTAAAACCTAAGTGCTGCCATTGTTCAATAGTGGCATCAACCAAATCAATAGCATCGATGTCGCGATGGTATTGAATGTCGAGAATCATTGGAAAGCGATTAGCTTGGTATTTACCGTCAATAGAGAATAATTTCGCACTATAAATATCAAGCCATAACAGACTCATATCAGCAGTGCCAACTTGAATCAATGTCGCATCGCTTATATCGTTCTTACCGCCCTTATCGTTCTTATCACTTATATCGTTCTTACCGCTTATATCGCTTATATCGCTCTTACCGCTTATACCGTTCTTGTCGTTCTTGTCGCTGATATCACTTTTTTCGCCCTTATCGTTGATATCATTTGCAGACGCATCGTTAATGCTCACCGCAACAATCAACGTTAACACTAATGCGCCCACCACACCGAACAGTAGTTCGACCAACCAATGTGATGATTGATGTAGCTTAATGTGTGGTTGCGACTTGACGCCATTATGTAAAGTTTTCATCTACGATTCTCCAAAGCAAGATCCACCGTTGTGATTCGAGAGCTAACAGCTAGCAATACGGGAAATAAGCAACTCCAGATCAATGCCAGTATAAACGCGCTCCACATCTCGCCTAAGGGCAACATTACTGCGTTAAATTTAGCTCCTGCGAGATAACTTAAACAGCCAAATACACCACCAAATAAGGCTTGTAACCAAATAGGAAACTTTCTAAAAAAAGCTAAGCTGTAATCCAAACAAAGCGCAAAGTAGAACCACAACAATCCCAACCAGTAAGGAATATTGGCGAACTTAAATACGCCAAACCACACCAATAGACTGTCAACCGCGATGCCAATCACACCACAGACGCACATTACCAGTGCATCATGACGAACTGATGTTGATAACAAAAAATGGCCAATAAGCAATAAAATAGACAGTAAGATAAGTTGGTTATGAGCTAATACGCCTGCCCACCACACCAATTGAAAGCACAAAGCATTGATTAAAATATATAATTTTGGAGGAATACCGTAAGAAGACATAACACCTCACACTAACAGGATGAGACGTCCCGGCAACGTATTACCGGGGAATATAATGGCTATTGGGCTGTAGAACTATATTATAGTGGGCGGTATTGCGGTCGAACGGCAACAAGGTGAACCGTGCTAGTAGTGCGCTCTAAAAAACCACCTTCGCAGTAGCTCAAATAAAACTTCCACATACGGATAAAGTCATCGCCGTAATTTAAGGCTTTTATTTTATCGTAGGCAGCATCAAAATTTTCATGCCAGTGTTTTAGGGTACGCGCATAGTCCTTGCCCATATCGTCGATAGACCAGGTTACCATGTCGGTTTTCTTGGCAATATGTTTGGTCATCTCACTCACCGACGGTAAACAACCACCGGGAAAAATATAACGCTGAATAAAGTCAACACTCTTACGATAACTGTCGTAACGTTGATCGGCAATAGTAATGGCTTGAATGAGCATGCGACCGCTTGGCTTAAGCAGATGCTGTAGTTTTTCAAAAAATCCCGCTAAATATTCGTGTCCCACAGCTTCGATCATTTCAATTGAAACCACGCGATCATATTCGCCTGTCAGTAAACGATAATCTTGTTTTAGTAAGGTAATCCTGTCTTCAAGCCCTTCTTGCTTTACTCGCGCCTGTGCATAATCGAACTGGGCATCAGAAATGGTAGTAGTGGTCACATGCACGCCATAATGTTTTGCAGCATAAATGGCCAACGCGCCCCAACCAGTTCCTACTTCAAGCAAGGTTTGACCTGGGGTTAACTCTAAGCGCTCGCAAATGGTGTGCAATTTATGTAATTGCGCTTCATTCAAGCTACTGTCATCTGCAGGATAAAGTGCACTTGAATACATCATTTCTGGGTCAAGAAACTCCTTATACATGTCATTACCTAAGTCGTAATGAGCCAGAATATTGCGTTTTGAACCCGTTTCAGAATTACGATTAAATATATGCTTAATGCGATTAACGCCGTTGCTCAACCATGAAAAATAACGTTCTATGTTGTCTAGTAATGCTAAATTTTGGGCAAAAACCTGCACCACTTTGGTTAAGTCAGGGCTACACCAATGGCCTTGAATATAAGCTTCGCCAGCCCCAATTGAACCACCAAATACCACTTGACGATAAAAGTTGGCATGCTGAACTTGCATAGTTGCGTGAACTTCGCTTTTGGGATCGCCAAACTCTGATGTTTGATTACCATCGACAATGGTTAAATGACCTTCTGCAAGATGTGCTAATGCACGAAGAAGAATTTTCCTTGCTAGGCTGTCAGATAAACTCGCTTGAGTCATGCTGCTTTCTGCCGCCGTATTTTCCATGTCATCTCTCCAATTCATACACTGTCTAATTCGTTCGCTTTATTGGCGTAATTAAAGAGTAATACGTGATAAGCATCTATTTGGTTTACATTTTGTAAAATTAGTTAGCTTTAATCGTTTGCTTGCCTACAAAAGGGATTCGTTTAATAAATAGCTTCATTGCCTGCCAATAAATACCCAGCATAATTTTGCTAGTCATCAAGGGATAATTCAGCATAAATCGGCGCATAGATCGCGAATTTATCGATTGGCGTTTTAACACTAAACCGGCATCAAATAATTTATCGTTATTGGCATTTCGATTTTCGATGGTCACTTTCAAGTTTTTGGCCGGAGGCGTAATACGCCACAAGTAATGCATGTCTAAATTCATAAACGGAGACACATGAAAGACTTTGTCTGTTTGAACGGTATTCGCAATATCAACCAGATAACAATGGCGCTCATTCCAAGGGGTAT
This sequence comes from Shewanella sp. AC34-MNA-CIBAN-0136, assembly GCF_040309945.1. Taxonomy (NCBI): domain Bacteria; kingdom Pseudomonadati; phylum Pseudomonadota; class Gammaproteobacteria; order Alteromonadales; family Shewanellaceae; genus Shewanella; species Shewanella sp. AC34-MNA-CIBAN-0136. Next base: position 14,709 of record NZ_JBEOPJ010000015.1, read on the forward strand.
TACTGACCTCGGCAAGCATATAAACCATGTCATTTTGATGATAACAAAAGTAAAAATTGACCGGACTAAAATAAAAACCAAAATGGCGTATCTGCCCAGAAAATATCACTTTATCGCATGTTTGTGTGGCACCTAAATGCTTAATGGTTGCCAACACGCGTTGCTTTAATGCAGCAGCATCCCCCTTGCTCGCCTGAGTCAGCACAAGTTGATCACCAAATTGTTGCTTTAGGGAATTCAGGTAATCGCTAGGATTAAATTTAAGCGGGGTAAACTTGTCTGTGGAAAACAATCTACTGACTGCCGTTACTGCCGGCAGTTCATCTAAATCAATTGCCATCATCGCAATGTTATAACCAAAACTGTGCAACTTAGGCGTATGACGGCGATGGTTTATCTTGCCGCAATAAATGCCACTGTTTAATTGATCATGTTCCATTATCGATGTGGTTTGACTCATAGACTAATCCCAAACAGATCGCATACTTCAACTGCGCTACGAACGCCGTCTTCATGAAATCCATTATGCCAGTAAGCACCAGCAAAATAGGTATTATGTTTACCATTAATGAGTGATTTTTTCGCTTGCGACTTCATGCTGGCATCATTAAATACTGGGTGAGCATAATTAAACTTTCGCAAAATTTTACTTTCATCAATCGATGCAGTTTGATTTAGGGTGACACAAAATGTAGGTGCACTACTCGGTAAACACTGCAAAATATTCATATTATACGTCACGCTAGCCGGACGCTGAGCAATATCTTGCTGATTAACACCATCTAAACGATAGTTCCAACTTGCCCATGCCGCTTTACGCTTAGGCAATAAATTAATATCTGTGTGCAGCACCACTTCATTATTCTGATATTCCATTGCGCCTAACACGTCGATCTCATCTTGAGTGGCATCGGTTAACATCGCTAACGCTTGATCGCTATGGCAACTCAACACTACATCGTCGAAGTGCTGCCATTCACCGTTAGCAACTTGAACATACACACCATCATCGCTACGTTTGATACCACTCACTGGAGAATTAAGCTGGATACGTTCTTTAAACGGTGCGGTTAAGGCTGGGATATAACTGCGCGATCCACCTTCAAGTACATACCATTGCGGGCGATCATTAATATTTAATAAACCATGATGCTGGAAAAAACGAATAAAGAATCGCAATGAAAAGCCGCGCATATCATCAATACTGGCAGACCAAATGGCCGCGCCCATAGGCAAAATGTAATGCTCACAGAAAAAGGCTGAGAAACCTTGTTGATCAAGATACTCACCGAGTGAAGACGTTGGGTATTTGTCAGCCTCATAAATAACTTTACAACCATTGTTGAAACGAACAATTTCACCTAAAAACCGGTAAAAACTTGGGCGTAACAAATTACGACGTTGGGCAAATAAGCTCCACAAATTATGGCCGTTATATTCAAGCCCAGTGAGTGCATTATTAACACTAAAACTCATTTCAGTCGGTAAAGACTTAATATTAAGTTGTGCCATTAATGTTTCAAATAGCGGATAAGTCCGGTCATTAAACACAATAAAACCAGAGTCAATTGCGTATTGCTGCCCTGCTACTTCCACATCAATGGTCGCTGTATGGCCACCAATATAATCATTAGCCTCAAACACGGTTACCGTGTGTTCACGGCTTAATAGGTGGGCACACGTTAACCCCGAAATCCCAGTACCAATTACAGCAATATTTTTCATTTAGTTAATCCTTGACGCTAATACTTGTTCTTGTGGTGAATTGACTTGGGTTTACTATTTAGGTGCCAGCAAAAATACTAGTAATTTTTCTGGCAATAAAGAGGCTAATTTAAGTAACCAAGTAAATTTAGTTGGGAAATGGATTTCACGGCGTTGACGCTGCATACCATTATAAATAGCCTCAGCCGCTTGCTTAGCGGTGATTTGCATTGGCATAGCAAAGTCGTTTTTGGCGGTTAACGGGGTTTTAACAAAGCCCGGACAAATAACGCTCACCCCAATACCATGCTGAGCAAGGTCAACTCGTAAACTACGGCCTAAATAACCAATAGCCGCTTTTGATGAGCCATAGGCTTCAGCACGCGGGAACGGTAAATAAGTGGCACTTGAACTCATTAATCCCAGTTGTGCACCACGGCTCAATAAAGGTAAAAAATGCTCAAGGCAGTAACCCATGGCAACCACATTAGTATTGATGACTCTGGCAAATAGCGCTGAGTCGAAATGCAATGCATCGTCAATGTATTCACAGCTGCCAGCATTAAGAATCACCTGCTGCAACTGCCAGTGATTATCGTGTAATAGCTGCTTAAGTTTGGCGGCGGCTGCTTGTACCTGAGAACAATCGGTAATATCAAATTCAAGCGGAGTGGCCCCAGTTATGGCTTGTAAGGCTTGGGCATTTCGACCACAGGCTATAACGGCCACGCCTTTAGCCAGATAATGCTCCGCTAAAGCTAAACCAATACCAGAACTTGCACCGGTTATCAAAACCGCTGTTGTATCCGCAGGAACCATTGCCATTACTTAGTCACCCTATTTTTGAGTAAGCCAATTAACCCACCTAAAAACGGCACTTGCTCGTACAGCATTTGGCCCAGATCAAAATAATCACGGTGAGAAAAAATCTTATCAGAGAATTTAAGTTGCGACATGCCTTCAACATTAATCAGCTGTCCCTTACTTAATTTAGGGTGTGAATAGCTCATAGTCCAATACAATGCTGCTTGTTGCTTATCAGCACTGATCACCACTTCTTTAATATCAAATTCAATGTGGGTGACATTTTGATACATGTTGGCAAAATAATCGGTTAATGCTTCGATTCCCTCTACATGATGCATGGGATCTCGAAAGCAAATATCATCCCGATAAACTTGACGAAGTAAAAATAGATTATCTTTATTAAGCTGTTGATACATATTAATAAAGTCATCAACAATAACCGGATGACCATTAACGGACGCAGAGCTGTCAGCATTTAATGATTCGGATTGAGTATCAACTGTCGACTGTGCACCTTGCATTAACGGACTCCTATTACACGACCAAGAAAGAATACACGTAACCAGATATAACAATGCCTTATATGACAATAAGATAAAAGTATTTCATGGCCGTGCAGTAAATAAAAACTAACTTGGTATTTATACGAGATAGCGCAGGAAGTAGATCACCCTTTAAACGAATCACAAAGTAACACGCCTAAGCATGGCTTAGGCGTTAATAACGTTTATAAATTGAAACTGTTCTTTAGTAACCCTTTTTGGCTACCGGCTGCCAGTACTTATCAACTTCTTGTTTAATAAAAGCTTGTTTGGCTTTAATGGCATCAGCTTCAATAAATCCAATAGCAGCATGGGCTTTTTGTTTGGTACTGTAATCTGGATACTCAACTTCGGTAACAGACATTTGACTCAATATGCGGGCTAATGCTTCACGGGCATACGTAACCTGTTCAGTCGATTTATCCAGTAACTCAATCCCTTCTTTAGGATTATGAGCGTACATACCATGCGATGCGGTGGCAAAATCCCAACGCCATTGTGAATGACGAATAGCCATAATCGCATCATTCATTTGCGGCCATGTGGCTCCGGCATCCCATGCTGCTTTGGCTTCGTAATGTGCTTTAATCAGTAATGACTCTACATTTCGTGATTTAGCATCAATATTGGCTTTGGTTTTATCAAGCTTTTTGGTGATGGCCGCTTTACTGCTATGACAATTTGCACAACTACGATCAAAATTGTCTAATGCGCCACCCACCTTATGGTCAGTAAATGTAGCGCCTTTTTCATCGGTCGCAGGCGGCATATGACAGGTTATACAGGTCACGCCTTGCTTAGCATGAGCCGAACGGCTCCAATGCTCAAACTCTGGATGACGCGCTTTTAATATTGGGGTTTTAGAAATGGGGTGGATCCATTCGTAAAAGCGACGAGTGTCGTAATATTTTTCAATTTCATCAGCTGTGCTGCCAAAAATCCATGGAATATTAACTTTGTTATTATTTTCAGGCTGGAAATAATAACTCACATGACATTGACCACAAACCTGAGCGCCTTGCATGCTGCGGTCTTGCTTATCAAAAGGCAGTTTAATTTTTTCCATCGCATTTTGCGCATGAGGGCGTGGTAATGCGAGTTTAGCACTGCCATCAACATGACAATCACTGCAGTAAACAACGGATTTGATTTCACGGCCTAAATCGACAAAATTGGCACCTGAAAAACCTTGCATACCCATTTCTTTGATCAATCTAGGGGCATCAGGTGTTTTACAGGTCCAGCAACTGGCAGATAAACCTTTGTCGCCTTCAGCTATTGCAACACCAGTACGCAAGGTATGCGTCACGTCAGCAACAGCAAACTGATGCCCTCGAGGGCTATGGTATTCTTTGGCAAATGACGAACCCGCCCATAAAATGATATTGGCAGGATATTGCGCCAGTATATCGTCTCGTTCGACTTGTTCTTCTGTTGCTTGCCAAGAGTCATATTGTTGTGGAAACTTAAGTTGATTAGGATCCACTTCAGCACTTTGAAGCGACCAAGACGTTAGACTCAGCAATGCCATTGCGCTAATAATAATGCTTAACCCTACCTTGCTTCGCATTGGCCGAGTCGCTTTCATTATTACATCGATAAGTAGATCCATCATATTGCTAACCTTTCTCCAATCTCTTAATTTACAGCGCTACATTGTTCGATAAGTCTGTAGCACTACTTTTGAACTGTTTAGTATAGTTAACTGTTTCGTTAACTTGCGTCATCAATTTAGCTCACGTTATCCAGGACGACCATCAAGACGTGGACGCAGTAAAATCGGCGCGTAAAACCATACAAATAAACCAAAACCGATAAACCAACATGCTCCAGCTGCCCATAACCAAATTTGGGTGTATTCAGGCATCAACAAAGGCATTCCTGCACGTAAAACAGCGGCGAGAGGCAAACATAAAAATGCCCACGTCATATTAGGGCCTTGATAGATATTGCGACTAGTATGCCCAAGTGAAACGCGTGAAATCATTGATAAACATAATGATGCGATGCCGCCAATAGCAAATAAATGCAATAAGGTACGATAGGCATATTCGTTATCAATGTTGATTGCCATCAATAACAATGTGATTGGCAACGATAGATACGAAATATGCAATGACCACAGCATCGGCTCTTTTAGGGTTTTATGTGCTTGCCAACGAGCAAAACGGACTAAATGCAATATGCCTGCTACTGCAAGCAGTGCTTGTTCAATCCCCTTTGGAAACCAATGACTTATTGCTTGAATAAACAGTAAACCCATTGCTAATAATAATGTATTTTCTAACACATTAATGGGATCAGGCTTGGGTTGTTGAATTTTCATTGCGGTAAAAAATGGGATAACTCGACCGCCAACAATGGTAATAACCATGGCAAGCCACCAAATCATTCCTTGCCATAATTGGGTCGATAACGAAAAGTTACGTTCGGACAAGGCGTAATAACTGGCTAAATTAACCAACAATGCGACCACCAGCATGATAGGAAAACCTATATTGCGCCATTGTTTAACCGGATAAATACAGCGCCACAATGCCAACGCACTTAACCCTAAAAATAAGCTGTCAAATATTGCAGGTAAGATCAAAGGAATGTTCATTGGTAATAGCAACATTAAGCGGGCAATGAGCCAACAACCAAAGGTGACCATTAACGCGCGCCCCGTAATAGTGGGTTGATTGGTCCACGCTTGCACTGCTGTGAGTAAAAAACCGCACACAATAGCCATAGCGAAACCAAATAACATTTCGTGAGGATGCCACCATAGCGGCACAACGTTGGCCCAAAACTCACTGTTAAATAAGCTATATTGCGGAGTAAACCAGCCCATTAACCACAACGGGATGTATAACGCTGCGACACTTGCTCCACCTAAAAAAAACGGTCTAAAACCCAAACGCCATATTGCAGGAGTGTTATCAATTTCAGCAGGATCATCAATATTCAGCATAAGCAGTGCACTCACTTAGTGGATTAACATCAACAAGATTTAAACATGCATAATATATAAATCTTTAATATGGCCATTCTATGCTGTTAATTGAAGTGCTTCAATCAATACTCATCAATCCACTCACCAGCCAAGCTCATAGTGTGATCTAACGCAAAAAAAGCCGCTATTATCATAAGAGATAATAGCGGCTTAATTGTGTTGTTGCTGATTTCTCGAACTAAAATGGACTCAGTAACCTGAGTTCAAGATAACAAACGGCTCTCAAACAGCCCTTTGTCTTGCTAACTGCGTTAAATGTTGATCGAAACAATTAACCACGCTTTAGCGCACTTAGTACTTCTATCGCCCGCAAGCGTGCCATCTTGTGTTCGACAATAGGTTGTGGGTATCGGTCATCCTGGCGTTGTGCAAATAAGTCATTAACATTGATGGTTTTGGGTTGATGAATATCGGCCAAAGACCAAGTAGACAATTCGGGAACATAACGCTTTATGAAACTGGCATCAGGGTCGAACTTACTGCTTTGCGTCATTGGATTAAACACGCGGAAATAAGGTTGCGCATCGCAGCCGGTTCCTGCTGACCATTGCCAACCACCATTATTGGCGGCTAAGTCACCATCAATTAGTTTTTGCCTAAAATATCGCTCGCCCCAACGCCAATCAACCAATAAGTGTTTAGTTAAAAAGCTGGCTACCACCATGCGTAATCGATTATGCATCCAACCGGTTTGATTTAATTGGCGCATAGCAGCATCAATAATTGGATAGCCTGTTTGGCCGTTACACCAGGCGGTAAACTCAGTAAGATTATTACGCCACACAATGCCGTCGCCTAACTCATTAAAGTTATGATTCATGGACAAGCGTGGAAACGCCACCAGTAAATGGCGATAAAACTCACGCCAAATTAATTCATTTAACCACGTTTTTGCGGGGCAAGTGTCATCGACTAAAGCTTGGGGATAACGCGCTAATATGGCTGCGACACATTGACGGGAACTAATGACCCCAATAGCTAAAAATGGCGATAACCGACTGGTTCCTTCAAGGGCAGGAAAATCCCTTTCGGCTTGATAATCTGCAACTTGGTTTGCTAGAAATTGATCGAGTATTCGCTTTGCTGCGCCTTCTCCAGCAGACCATTGCTCACTAGACATTTTATCGCAGTTAAATACCACTTCACTGGGAGTTGCCAGTACTGCAGCGATTGGCGCAGGCACCGCGACCGGAACAATCGCGCGCTGGCCGGCAATGCTTTTCCACTTTTTAGCAAAAGGGCTAAAGACTTTGTACATATCACCAGCCAAGTTTTTCACTTGCCCTGGTGCCAATACACAATCTTGGTCGATTAACGTTAATGGTACACCGCTATCAATTAATGCGCGGTCTCGACGACGTTCATTTATTTCAGGCTCATTGGCTGCATACACAGCTGCTATATCATGCTGCTCGATATAAGCGGCTAACAAGGTTTGTACTTCATCGAAGTCTTGTGCGTGCAACACATCTAGATGAATACCTAACACCGCCAATGCCTGCGCTAACAAATTGACATGTCGCTGGATAAAATCAATTTGTATCGGTGCAACATCATGCTGCGCCCATTGTGCTGGTGTGACAAAATACACAGCTCGAACATGACTATGATTACTGGCAGCAAACTCACACGCAGCCACTAAAGCAGGGTTATCCGCCAAGCGTAAATCTTGCCTAAACCACATTAAACTATTCATAGAAGTCATTCACAATCGACCTAATAAGCATAACGAAGCTTAAGCGCTTCTGGATGTGGATTTAAATACACTTGGTCTTGAATATACGGGGTATGAAACTCACGCACATAATGGTTAATCAAGGTAATTGGCACTAGCAAAGGCAGCAGCCCTTGGCGATATTTTAAAATTGACTCACTCAACTCTTCTTTTTGTTCAGCGGTTAACTGCTTCTTAAAATAGCCTTGAATATGCTGCAAAGTACTGGTGTGATTTTTACGGGTGGCAATAATTTTAAGTGCCGTCATAAAGCCTTCAAAATATTGTTGCGCAGTTTGCTCAACATCTTGAATATCGGCCAATATAGGCCCTAAATCACGATACCACTTTGGGCTGTGAGCCATTAATAAATACTTATAACGCGAATGAAACTGCATTAACTTATGCTTAGTGATGCCCGATTTAGTCATTTGCTTCCAATCGTTATAAGCAAATACACGGGTAAAAAAGTTTTCTCTTAATGGCAAGTCATGTAAACGGCCTTCTTCTTCTACTGGCAGAAATGGGTAGCGTTCCATTAATTTTTTTGCAAAAACACCGATGCCGGTTTTAGTGCCATGATTGGTACCAATTTTGTACTCGGTAACCCTTTCCATGCCACAGGTTGGTGATTTGGCACATAAAATATAACCGCCAAGGTAATCAAGCTCTTCCACTTTTGCTTGGGAGTATTCATTAAGCTTGTCTGTCACATCGAGCGTTCCATCAGCACTGCGAATATGCACTACATCGCCATCTCGTATTTGACGGATACTTTTGCGTGGTGCGCCCATGCCGATCGCCATTTCAGGGCAAACAGTGGTGTATTCAAAAAATGGTTCTATTTCTTGTCTACAGTAATAAGAGTTTTTGTGTCCGCCATCAAAGCGGACTTGGTTACCCAACAAGCAACTGCTGATCCCAATTTGGATTTTTTCTGGCACAAATGTATCGATATTTGGCATATTATGCACTCCTGTGGCAACTGTAATATTCCCAAAGTGGGATAAAAAAAGATGTCATGCTAACTACATATACTATTAAGCAAAAATACGAATAAAACACCCATTAAGTTCATTATTTATAGGGTTATTTATCGTTTTTGCAATATGAGCCTACATATTAGTCAAATAACGCACACAAAAAAACAGAACCTAAGTTCTGCTTCATTATTCATCTTTTACTTGTCTTCCACCTGAACGGCCCAGATTAAGCTTCAACAGGATTAACTATTCGCTTTGTTGCCGACGCGTTCTAATCCCCACACCAAACCAATCCCCACCAGCAGACACACTATGGCAATGATAATTTGTGATGATTCGCCAGTGATTTGCTCAAACTGAAACGGAGATAAATTTTGCTCAACCAAAGGCACTAATTCACCCTTAGAATTCTCGCGCCAACTGATCACTTGTTTCCATGGCCAAATTTTACCTAGCGTCCCGAGCATTAATCCCGTTAAAAATAATAACGTCGTGTCATGGAATTTACGTAACAAGGCCGATAACACATGACTAAAACTTAATAATCCAACCACAGCACCAATCGCAAAACAGGCTAAATAAACAATATCAAAGCCTTTAGCTGCCGCTAATACCGCTGGATACATCCCTAAAAGCAACAAAATAAAGCTGCCTGAAATCCCAGGTAATATCATGGCGCAAATAGCAATAGCACCACAAAAGAAGAAATTAAGGTAACTCACCTGCATTTCAATAGGATGTAACACTGTAATAGCCCACGCAAAGGCGACACCGACAATGAACATGGCAATCCGCATAGCAGTGAATTTGTTCACTTGCTTAAGCATATGAACCACGGAAAATAAAATTAATCCAAAAAAGAACGACCACACAGGAACGGGGTGAGTGACCAATAGCCAAGAAATCAATTTAGCTAAGGTAAAAATACTGGTGAGGATCCCACCAAATACACACACGAGAAAAGGACCGTTAATGTGTAAAAAGGCGGCTTTAATGCCTTTTTGTTTGATAATGCCCACTAACGACCAGTTTATTTTGCGAATGCCATCCAATAATGGGTCTAAAATACCGGTAATAAACGCAATAGTGCCACCCGACACGCCCGGCACAACATCTGCAGCGCCCATGGCCATACCTTTGAAATAATTCAATAACAGTGAGTCAGTTTTCAAAATTCATCCTTAATGTGTCTAATCACGTAAATTATACCTGTGCCCTTTGCAATGAGCGATGGAAAATATTCAACGGGGCTTTTCCGCAGGTTACAACAATGTTAATCTCGTCCGACCAGATAACGATTAGAGTTCATTTATGATCCCAACTAAACCCAATAAAGTCATGTCACTATATAAGAAAGTCACTGCTTATCCATTTGGTAAACAGATTTTTTCTAAAATGGTGTCTCGAATGGCGCCCTATTTTGGCACAGTACACCCTTACATAAGTGATTTACGCGTTAACCGCTGCGAATGTTTAATCAAAAAGCGCAAGAAAGTCCAAAATCATATTGGAACCGTGCATGTGATTGCCATTTGTAATGGTCTGGAAATGGCCATGGGTACGATGGCAGAAGCATCAATCCCGGCTCATTTACGCTGGATCCCTAAAGGCATGAGCGTTGATTACACCGCCAAAGCGGGCAGCGACATTTTATGTGTGGCAGAGGTAAAACCAGAACAATGGCAAGTGGGTGATATGTTAGTCGACGTAAAAGCCTATGACACTAACGGTGTTGTGGTGGTCCAAGGGCATATTAAGCTATGGATTTCAGAGAAACCTCAAAAATAACTAAGTAATTTAATCACCTTTATTCACTTTTGCTAGGGAAGCATAATGTTAAAAAATGGTCTGGCGCAAGCTAACACAAATCATCTCGGTAAAATCATTCCAGTCGCAGTTTTACTGCTAATGCTGATCAGTTTATATGGCAGCTGGTATACCATTGATCAGGGTGAACGTGGGGTATTGCTGCGTAACGGTAAAATTATCGATACTGCAGAACCCGGTCTTGGATTTAAAATTCCACTGATGGATACCGTGGTTAAAATATCAACCCAAACTCATACCGCAAACTACCAAGGTTTACAGGCGTATAGCCGCGATCAACAACCTGCCACCTTACGCGCATCAGTCACATTTAGCATACCGCCAGATCGTGTTGAAGAAGTATATGCTAATTTCAAAAGTATCGACTTAATGGTGTCACGCTTACTCGACCGCCAAGTGCCAACCCAAATTGAGAATATTTTTGGTAAGTACACGGCTATTTCAGCGGTTCAGGATGAATCCCCCCAGAATGCATACCTATTAAATGGGTGAGTGAGTGAAAGGCAAATACTAACAACAACTTAAAAAACACGACGTTTCGGTATCAATACCTAACAATATACCGAATGAAAATTTAAATGACATTTATAGGTATATAAATATTTGATAACCCGTCCCTTTAAATTTCGTCTGTTTGTTGATAAAATTGATAGATAACTCATATTTATCTATCAGAACCGTAAACTCGGTAGCCCCCATTGTTAAACTGCAACACTCTAGATTGGGATTATGTTGTGCGTTCGTATTAAAGTTTGATAAATCATAATAAAGTTTGATCATCTATAATATAGTTTGATAATTTCTGGCACTTTTGCAGGAGGAAACGGGTTAGGAGTTACATATTGCTGCCCCTTTTTGTGCTTCGACTAACTAATATCTCACTACACCAACCCCGTATTTAACCTGATTTTTGTTATGCATGTAATGTTAAGAGCGGATTTAAATAGCATTAGCTATCAGAACCCAAATCAAGTCTTTTCCTTTAGTAAATATAGAAAGTGCAACTGAGTTCACAATGTGAAATTCATTACCCACGGTATTCTAAACTCCGGCCGTTCGAATAGAGGGAGAAACAGTAGTGACAAAAGACAAGAATCAAGTGAATTTCAGTGAAGACTATGAGTTAAACCGTCATTTAAAAAAAGTGGGGAAGAGGCAAACTCAGGAAAATAGAGATGCACTAAAGTCGATAGGTGACCAAGTAAAGCAAGAATTGGGGAAAACTCGACTCAAACATGAAGAACTTGAAGAAGGAATAAAGAAAAATAGATCTAAACTTGATTAGGAAGAATCGACAAAGCTTAAGAGTCGTTCATGTTTTGATTTATATAGCTCGCAAAGTGGCAAAAGCTCAGCTTGCTTTGCCCCAAAACGAGCTTGACAAAATCTAAGTGAGTGGCCAGTTTTCGTAGGCCACTACAGGTGGAATTTAATAGTATTCAGTCAGTACAGTAATCTACCAAATCTGCTTATTCTTACTTCAAATGCGCTCCTTCATACATCAGGTAGTTGAAGCTACGCTTTATCAAGCGCAAAATACCGTATTGCAAATGAAAACCTCTCAAACTAATTAATTTGGAAATATTTAACTCAAGGATGACTGTGATACCTAACTACCAACAATTCATGCGGCCATTTTTAGAAATAGCACAGGCAGCTAATGGCAACGAGGTGAAGCTTCGTGATGTCATTAATCAGCTTGCAGATAAATTTAACCTAACTGAAGCTGAACGTAGCGAAACACTCCCTAGCGGTAAACAAAGTGTTTTGGACAACCGCATTGGTTGGGCTCGGACTTATCTCACCAAAGCTGGCCTGCTTGACGTCACTCGCCGGGCACACTTTGTCATTACTGACAGAGGTATTAAAGCGCTGCAAGACCCAAAGGTGATTATTGATAATCACTACCTAAAGCAGTTTGATGAATTTATCGCCTTTAAAGAGTCAAAAGCTGACGCTACTACGCCCCATATTGAATTACCTTCAGATACTGATAACTCAGATAATGACATCACCCCTGATGAAGCCTTAAGAGCTGCTTATAAAACTATTAACGAGGCGCTTACATCAGAACTGCTTTCTCGCACTCGCAATGTCACCCCAGCCTTTTTTGAAAATCTTCTCATCCAATTATTACTTGCTATGGGATATGGCGGTACGGGTGAAGGCGCAGCTCACGCACTAGGAAGAAGCGGTGATAATGGTATTGATGGCGTGATAGACCAAGATCCTTTAGGTGTCGACCAAATCTATATTCAGGCCAAACGCTATGGTGAAGGAAACAATGTCAGCGCAGGTGATATTCGTGATTTTTTTGGTGCGTTAAACCTTAAAAAAGCCCAGAAAGGCATTTTTATCACCACATCTGATTTCACGCCATCCGCAGTGCAAACCTCCAAAGATTTAGGTATGCGTATCGTACTGATAAACGGCAAAGAATTAGCAAAACTCATGTTACGATACAACATCGGCAGTAGAGACGAACAAATACTGCACCTAAAGAAAATCGACGAAGAATTTTTTGAAGCATAAACACGTAAATTCAATTGTTTATGCTCTTTTTTAAGAGTAGGAAAGCCTTATTTATGAATAAACAACAACTCGCCGCCAAAATCTGGGAATCAGCTAACCAGATGCGATCAAAAATAGAAGCCAACGAATACAAAGATTACATATTAGGCTTTATTTTTTATAAATACCTCAGTGATCAACTCGTGCAGTTTGTCACTAAAGAAGGCATGACAGCAGAAGAGATTAAAGCCTTAAATGAAGATGATCCAGAAACTGTCAAGTTTGTGCAAAGCAATTTGGGTTACTTTATTGCCTACGACAACTTATTTTCAACTTGGGTTGACCCTAACTCAGACTTTGATGAGTCTAACGTGCGCGACGCGCTCTCTGCCTTTAGCAGGCTTATCCATAAAGATCACAAAAAATTATTTGACGGTATTTTCACAACTCTGGAAACCGGACTAAGTAAACTAGGTGAAAGCGCAGGTAAACGCACCAAAGCTATTAGTGACCTGCTGCACCTGATCAAAAGCATCCCAATGAATAGCAATCAGGGCTACGATGTATTGGGTTATATTTATGAATATTTAATTGAAAAATTTGCCGCTAATGCCGGTAAAAAAGCGGGTGAATTTTATACCCCTCATGAAGTGTCGGTATTAATGTCACACATCGTCGCGCACGAGTTACAGCATAAAGACACTATTGAAATTTACGATCCAACCAGCGGCTCGGGATCATTGCTTATCAATATTGGACAGGCAGTGGCGCAATACGCTAAAAGTAAAGATAACATTACCTATTACGCCCAAGAGCTAAAGGCCAACACATACAACTTAACCCGTATGAACTTAATCATGCGCGGCATTAAAGCCAACAACATTAAAACCCGTAATGCCGACACCTTAGAAGACGATTGGCCATATTTTGATGAAAGCGACCCAAAAGAAACTTACGAAGCTTTGTATGTTGATGCCGTAGTTTCTAACCCGCCATATTCTCAAAGCTGGGACTCTACCCATAAAGAGAGCGACCCACGTTATTCGCGCTTTGGCCTAGCGCCTAAAACCAAAGCCGATTTTGCCTTTTTGTTACATGACCTTTACCACCTAAAGCCCGATGGCATTATGACCATAGTGCTGCCGCACGGGGTATTGTTCCGTGGAAGCGCCGACTTGGATGGTGAGGGGGTTATTCGTAAACAATTAATTGAGAACAACCATATCGATACCATTATAGGTTTACCGGCCAATATTTTTTTTGGTACCGGTATCCCTACGGTGATTTTGGTTTTAAAGCAAAAACGGCAAAATACTGATGTACTGATAGTCGATGCTTCTAAGCACTTTTTAAAAGAAGGCAAAAACAACAAACTGCAAGCCTCCGACATCAAGCGGATTACCGATGCGGTGATTAACCGTGAGAGTAACCCTAAATTCTCGCAAGTTGTCAGCAAGCAGACCCTGCGCGACAACAGCTATAACTTAAACATACCTCGCTATGTAGATTCCTCTGCTGCTGCCGAGAGCTGGGATTTACACGCCACAATGTTAGGCGGCATACCCAACAACGAAATAGCCAATTTACAAGAATATTGGCAGGCCTTACCGCAATTACACGCCTCTTTGTTTACATCCAAATCAGCCGCTTACAGCGAACTTGCCATTGATAAAGAATCGGTAAATGCCACAATCACTCAGCACCCGCAGGTGGTGGAATTTATTACTAGCTACAACCAAGCCTTTAACTGCTTCGACGATTATTTAAATACTACTCTCATTCTGGGTTGGGCTGCGGTTAATCGTAACCAAATCGAGGCCGAACTCAGTGAGGAACTATTCAATCGCCTAGCGCCTATTGTACTAATTGATAAATACCAAGCCTACCAACACCAGAACAACCAATGGCAAATCATCTACGCCGATCTAGAGATGATGCAAACCGAAGGCTTTGCCGCCACCAAACTGGTGGATGCCAACATGGTGATAAAAAAGAAAGACGGTAAAGATATTGAGGTACAAGATGGTTGGAAAGGCCACATACTGCCTTTTGATTTAGTGCAACAAACCTATTTAAGTAATGACTTAAATGCTTTAGTTAAGCAAGAAACCCGTTTAGCTGAAATTGCAGCTGAATTTGAAGAGATTTTAGAATCACTGCCTGAGGAAGAAAAAGAAGCCGACACAATAAAAGAAAGCAAAGACGGCTTTGCCAATGCTGAAGTAACAAAAGCCGCAAAAGCCTTTTTAAAAGAGCAAAAGGAAACCAAAGCCAAGTTCGCAGCAGTGAGCTATGAAGCTAAAATTATTCAAGTTAGTGCGCTAATAGAAGAAGATAAAACTCTTAAAAAAGCCATAAAAAAGGCTAGTACTGCACTGCACTTAAAAACCAAAACCTCTATAGAAGCCTTAACGGACGCGCAAGTAAACAATATATTACACCTTAAATGGATTACCCCACTATGCAGTGAATTAGCAAGTATGCCAAGCGCAGTCATTACTCAACTCACTAGTCAAGTACAAGCCCTCGCCAATAAATACGCTGTGACCTATTCGCAAGTGACCAGCGAAATTAAAATCACCGAGCAATCGTTGGCTGAAATGATGAGCGAGTTGACAGGCAATGAGTTTGATAAACAAGGCTTGGCCGAACTCACTAGCTTATTGAAGGGCGAATAAAATGAGTGTAGAAAAGAATGTGCCGCAAATTCGTTTTAAAGGGCTTAGTGGGGAGTGGGCTACCTCAGAAATTGCTAAGCTTGCATTATTTAATCCAAAAGAAGAGTTACCTGAATGCTTTAAATATGTGGATTTAGAGTCTGTCAAAGGAACATCTTTAATAGGGTATAGATTAGAGTTAAGAGAACATGCACCTTCAAGAGCACAACGTCTTGCGAAAAAAGGTGATGTTTTTTTTCAAACAGTAAGGCCTTACCAGAAAAACAATTACCTATTTAATAATGTTGATAATGATTATGTATTTTCAACTGGTTATGCCCAATTACGACCTTATTGTGACAGCAAATTTTTGTTAAACCTTATTCAACTTGATTCATTTGTTAAGGATGTTCTGGATAATTGTACTGGTACAAGTTACCCAGCAATTAATGCCACGATATTAGCCGGTTTAGAGGTGAGCTATCCTTATATAGACGAAGAACAAACACAAATTGGCAACTACTTCCAAAAGATCGAGAGCCTAATCAACCAACACCAACAAAAGCATCACAAGCTCTGCAATATAAAAAAAGCCATGTTGGAACGCATGTTCCCCAAACAAGGCCAAACCACCCCAGAAATCCGCTTTAAAGGGGTTCGTGGGGCTTGGGAGGCAAAGACGCTGGGCGATCTAACAATATTTAGAAGAGGTTCATTCCCTCAACCGTATGGTAATAAAGAGTGGTATGGAGGTGAAGGCTCTATGCCATTTGTTCAGGTTGTTGATGTAAGCAAAGAATTGTCACTTGTTGAAAATACAAAACAGAAAATTAGCTTAAAGGCTCAGCCTCTTAGTGTGTTCGTACCCAAAGGAAGCGTTGTAGTGACTTTACAAGGAACCATAGGAAGGGTTGCGATAACTCAATATGATAGTTTTTTTGATAGAACAATTTTAATTTTTCAGAGTTTCTCGAAAAATACAGACGTCTCTTTTTGGGCTTACACCATACAAAACAAGTTCGATTTGGAGAAGAAAAGAGCACCAGGTGGAACAATTAAAACAATAACTAAAGATGCTTTATCTTCATTTGAGGTGCTAATACCATCAATCGAAGAACAAACCGCAATTGGTAACTACTTCCAAAAACTAGATGCACTTATCAATCAGCACCAACAACAAATCACCAAACTCAGTAACATCAAGCAAGCCTGCTTGAGTAAGATGTTTGTATAACAAGGAAAGTGTATGACCACCTTTAAAACCGAAGCACAATTTGAGCAGGCCTTTATTGAAGTGCTTACCAACAAGGGGTGGGAAGCTGAGGTATTAAAAAATAAAACGGAGGCCGATTTACTGCAAAACTGGGCGGATATTTTATTTGAAAATAATCGCCAACGGGATCGTTTAAACGACGTGCCACTAACCAGCAGCGAAATGCAGCAAATTATTGAGCAGATAAAAGAGTTAAAAACTCCGCTTAAACTCAATGGTTTAATTAACGGTAAAACTGTTGCCATTAAGCGCGATAACCCCGCCGATAGTTTGCATGTTGGCAAAGAAGTCAGCCTGAAGATTTATGACCGCCAAGAAATTGCGGCAGGCCAAAGCCGTTACCAAATAGTGCAACAGCCTAAGTTTGAACGCGGTAGCCCGTTGCGGAATGACAGACGTGGTGATGTGTTGTTACTGATTAACGGGATGCCGGTGATCCATGTTGAGCTTAAACGCAGTGGTATTCCGGTAAGCCAAGCGGTAAACCAAATTGAAAAATACAGTAAAGAAGGTATTTTTAGCGGGCTGTTTTCGCTGATCCAAGTATTTGTAGCTATGGAGCCCAATGAGGCCAAATACTTTGCCAATCCAGGCTTAGATGGACACTTTAATCCAGATTATCAATTCAACTGGGCCGATTTTAATAATGAGCCAGTTAACAACTGGAAAGACATTGCTTCAACTCTATTGTCTATCCCTATGGCGCATCAGTTAATTGGTTTTTATACCGTCGCCGACGACACCGATGGCGTGCTGAAAGTCATGCGCAGTTACCAGTATTACGCCGCCAATGCCATCTCCGATAAAGTGGCTAAAACCAACTGGCAGCAAATGGGCAGTAGCGCAAACAACGTAGATCGCCTAGGCGGTTATATTTGGCATACCACAGGTTCTGGTAAAACCATGACCAGCTTTAAGTCGGCGCAGTTGATTGCGCAATCAAAAGATGCCGATAAAGTCATTTTTTTAATGGATCGGATTGAGCTGGGTACGCAGTCGCTTGCCGAATACCGCAACTTTGCAAGCGATGGCGAGGACGTGCAGGCCACTGAAAATACCCATGTATTGATCACTAAATTAAAAAGCACCGACCCAGCACAAACCTTAATTGTTAGCTCGATTCAAAAAATGAGTAATATTTTTGAAGAAGTAGTCGATGTCGATGACACTGCGACAGGTCTAGCAACAAATAGCGCCGACATAGAAAAAATTCGTGCCAAGCGCTTGGTGTTTATTATTGATGAAGCGCACCGCTCAACCTTTGGCGATATGCTCTCCATTATTAAGCGCACCTTCCCGCGAGCCTTATTTTTTGGTTTTACCGGCACGCCAATTCAAGAAGAAAATGAAAAAAAAGGCAATACTACTAGTACGGTATTTGGTAACGAGCTACACCGCTACAGCATTGCCGATGGTATTCGTGATGGTAACGTATTAGGGTTTGACCCTTATAAAGTCAGTACGTTTAAAGACAAAGATTTACGTCAAGCAGTAGCCCTCGAACAAGCCAAAGCAGATTCGGTGGCTGATGCTTTATCAACACCAGCCAAAAAGAAAAAGTTTAACCACTTTATGAATGACGTGCCAATGGTCGGTCATGAAGATCCAACTGGTCAATACATTAAAGGCATAGAAGACTATGTACCTAAAAGTCAGTATTTAACCGAAGCGCATCAAGAAAAAGTAGTGGATGACATTCTTCAGAATTGGGAAGTGCTTAGCCAAGCGAGTAAGTTTCATGCCATTTTAGCAACCAATAGCATTGCCGAAGCCATTGATTATTACCGTCGTTTAAAAGCAGCCAAGCCAGATCTAAAAATATCGGCCTTGTTTGACCCCAATATAGATAATGATGGCAGTGGTGACAGAGGACCTACCTTTAAAGGCGACGGCCTAGAAGAAATCATGGCAGACTATAACGCCCGTTATGGCCAAGATTTTGATTTTGCGCGACATGCAGCATTTAAAAAAGATTTGGCCGCCCGTCTTGCCCATAAACGGCCTTATGATCGCATTCATAAAGAACCACAAAAACAGTTGGATTTACTCATTGTAGTGGACCAAATGCTCACAGGATTTGACTCTAAATGGCTTAATACCTTGTATTTAGACAAGGTAATTAGATACCAAAATATCATTCAGGCGTTTTCGCGCACCAACCGATTATTTGGTCCCGACAAACCTCACGGAACCATTCGTTATTATCGCTACCCGCACACTATGGCGCAACACATTGAGGATGCCGTAAAACTCTATTCTGGCGACAGAGCCATAGGCTTATTTGTTGATCGGCTTGAAAGTAATCTTGTAGCCATGAATGAGCTTGTAGCAGACATTACCGAGCTGTTTGTGAATGCAGATGTGCAAAACTTTGACAAGCTGCCAGAAGACATTGCCGCCTGCGCTAAATTTGCCGATTTATTTAAAGTCTTTAATCAGCATTTGGAAGCCGCCAAAGTACAAGGCCTAGATTGGAATGAATTGGTTTATTCCTTTGGTGATGCTTCATCAAGTGACAGCGATGTTACACATGATGTGACGCTAACGATTGATGAACAGACTTATCTAGCCTTAGCGTTAAGGTATAAAGAGCTAGTAGGCAAAGGTGATGGTGGTGGCGCAGGCGGTGGTGATGTGCCTTTTGATATTAGTGGTTATCTCACTGAAATTGATACAGGTAGAATCGACGCCGACTATATGAATAGCCGTTTTGATAAGTTTTTAAAAGAGCTTAATCAACATCAAGATCAGGCTAGTATCGAACTCACGCTTAACGAGTTGCATCGATCATTTTCATCGTTAACTCAAGGTGAACAAAGGTACGCTAAGCTCTTCTTGCACGACTTGCAACGCGGCGATGCTGAGATAATTGAAGGCCATAGCTTTAGGGACTACATCAACGACTACAAAGGTAATGCGGAGAATGCACAACTAAACGCAGTTGTTAACGCTTTAGGTTTAGATAGAAGCCTACTAGTAACGCTAATGGGCGACAATGTTAACGAGAAGAATATTAACAATTTTGGTCGCTTCGATGCGCTAAAAGAAACCGTTGATAGGGCAAAAGCCAAAACTTACTTCGAGAAATTAGATGGATCTACTATTGCGCCTTTTAAACTGAATATACGCATAGATAAGTTCCTTAAGCAGTTTGTTTTTGCGCACGCGGATGAGCTACTAGCCGATATTCCATCCGAGTTAGATATTGAGGCTACGATGTTGAGTCCAACAGCGTAGGTTTTTTGATGAGAAAAGATATTTCAAGTGTGCGTTATTATATAAACCTGATAATTTCGCACATTTTTCGATTAGAGTTTGATTGGTAACTTAAAACGGTTTTGTCCCGAAGCTTGTTCGAAATAACAGAGATTTTGGCTTACACGCTATCCTGTGGAGCAAGTTTTAGAAATGTAAGTGCGGTGTTTAACGTACTGGAGTAGATATAATTTGGAATTATTTACATTTTTACATACAGTTGGTAATGAGCTCATCCCTGAAAAAGCTAAGATTCATCTAGCTGGATGGAATGGATTTCAAAACCCGCTTGATGTGTATTTAAGAGGGGAGTTTGAAGAATGGCAATCTTGGCAAGCGAAGCAAAATTTTAATCGTGAGTATATCGTTTCTCTTATTCAAATGTCTGAATCAAACACTTGGCTATTCGCTGGTGTGTATCGATCTATATCAAGTGTATGGAATGAGGATCACTATGACTACCTTACTCAAAAAGTTGAGCTGTTTGAACCATATTCAGGTCGATTAAAAGTAACTTTTAACAGGCCCGGTCGGCAGGCTTACCTAATAGCTGAAAATTGGATCACTTCCATCACAATCAGTGAATTAACTTCTGAGAAGTTAGTTATTGAAAGTTTTAAAGGGTATCAAAATACTAAACTATCTAAAGCCCACCTTGATATTATCGTGAGTCAACAAGTCAGTGATTGGAAATCTGCACTTTCAAGTGTTTCTGGTGTATATCTCATTACTGATTTAGCGTCAGGTAAGCTCTATGTTGGTAGTGCTACAGGTGAAGGTGGTATTTGGCAAAGGTGGAATGATTACTCGTTTACAGCGCATGGTGGAAACAAACAACTTTATTTATTGCTTCGAGAAAAAGGAATTGAATACTCAAGTAATTTTCAATATTCAATACTCGAAATTGCAGATACGCACAAAACTAAAGATGAAATATTATCAAGGGAAAGTTATTGGAAAGATGTTTTGGGGTCAAAAAAATTTGGCTATAACGATAAGTGAATGGAAGCTAGTTGACTTTAGAAACCATAAAGTAAGCGCACGGTAGTGCAGCTTTGTTTATATCTATTGAATATACATTTAAGCCATTAGCACTTTATAAATGGCAACGATGCCCAACTCGTTGTGTACTGAGGCGTTAAAAAATCTCTTCGCATTGCCCATCGATGCTCTATCCCCTGGGCAGCAACAAAAACAGTATCGCGTCCATAACGTTGGTTAAGCTTGTCTAGCACAGCCATCATGGCTGGGTTCGCCTTTGGCTGATTGAATAAATCAATTTGGCTATATTGCTCACTAACTAAATCAATCAACCCTACACCAACTCGGTAATATCTTACCCCTTCGCTAAATAATCTCTGCTCAACCTCTGCCATTGCTTTAGTCAGCTCGACTGTACAATTCGTTGGACAAGGAAAGTGGACAATGGCTTTGTAACTTACAGGACGTTCATCATGAGGAGAATTACTGGCAAACAAGATCATTGTTTTGCAGTTTGAACCTTGTTTACGGGCTTTAGCAGCGGCAATACCTATGTGCTTACTCAAGGCTTGCGAAAGTGACGGTAAATCAGTGATGCGCTCGCCAACACTTCTTGTTGAAAATATCTGTTTTTTATCAGCACGGGCCTCATCCCACACCTTACAAGCTTGGCCATTGAGCTCACGTACAGTTCGCTCTAGCTCTATACTAAACTGTTTCCTTGCTAACATGACCGGCATAGATGCTAAGTCAAATGCCGTATGGATATTCATCAACTCAAGCTTCTTGCTTATTCGTCTGCCAACGCCCCAAACGTCACCAACACTTAACTGTTTTAAGATTGCGCAGCGCACTTGCTCATTACTTATAAAGCAGACCCCTTTGTAACTTTCTATCTTCTTGGCCGCATGATTAGCAATTTTGGCTAAAGTTAATGTTTCAGCAATACCTACGCACACCGCTAAACGGGCTTCTTTCCATACAGCACGGCGGATTAATTGACCTTGAGTCTTAAGACATTTGATTGCAGGATAGCAATTTTTGAAAGAGAGAAAGCTTTCATCGATAGAATAAACATGTTGTTCTGGAGCAAAACGACCAATGATACTCATCATCTTGCTTGATAAGTCTGCGTAGAGCTCATAGTTAGACGAGCAAACAATGACTCCTCGCTTTGCGCATAATTCTTTAACTTGAAAGTAAGGTAAAAACTTTCCGATCCCGGCCTCTTTGGCTTGTCGATTAGCCGCTACAATACACCCATCGTTGTTACTTAATACAACGATGGGTTTGCCACGCCAATCAGGACGAAACACTTGCTCAGCGCTGCAATAGAAGCTATTAGCATCAACCAAGGCAAACATTTATTTCACTACCAATAACGGGCTTGGTCTATGGCAACGGATAGATCGAGTAACAACCCCTTCTATACTAAAATCATCATATTCATGAATGGTGACTGGATGAAACATTTGATTAGATGACAGTAGCAGACGGTGATGAATGTCTAAAATTTTGCAGACAAACTCACCATTGAAATTGGCAACAATGACATCGCCATGACGGGCTGTTTCATAGCGATCTACGATAATCATATCGCCATCAAAAATACCGACATCTTGCATCGATTCGCCTTGAGCCATGCCAAGAAAAGTTGAACTTGGATGCTCAACTAATAAGTCATCCAAACTCATCGCTAGCTGACCGTATTCAGCTGCTGGACTTTCAAAGCCAGTAATCCCTGCGTGAGCAGGTATTGGAATTACACGCATATTCACAACCACTGTATTTACATACAGTCATCTTAACAGCCAACCAAGAAGAAGCAAGTTTCTCATTTGTTAAATAAATCCATCTTGATAATGTAACTTTATCAAGAAATTTACCAATTGAGATTTTGTAGGAGTTTAATGAAAAACAAATGAATGGCATTGATTCAATGCGATAATGAACACGCACGCTCCCCATTCGGTGGTATAACTATTGAGGACAATTCTATTTGTATCATCTAGTTGAACAAATTTTAGTAATATACAATGCTAGCTGTTTAACAATTCTTATTCCGAAGAGTATTTATATGAAACATTATCAAATGCAGCTAGTTAATACAGTAGTCGATCGTGTTTGTGACGTTTGTGGGAACAGCGTCATGATTGATTTAATTGGCCACAAATACGAAGAGGTTGGTGAGCTTAGAGCTTCATGGGGGTATGGTTCCAAAGAAGATGGAACTTCATACCATTTGGATTTATGTGAGGCCTGCTTTAAATTTGCAGTGGCTGCTTTAAAAGACCATAGAAAAGCCGTGATGCTTGAGAAAAACCTAGAGCCTCCTGGAGAGTTCTTTGGTATAAATAAATCTTATACGCCCAACTGAAAATATTGAGAATGCACTTCTTGTACAAGTGATTCAGCCCTAATACTTGTAATAGTGTTATTTCTCGTCAAATCGTTAACCAATTTTTTGTATGACGGAAAGTAGTTAGCAAATCAGGTATACCGTTTTCCTTTGCTCATAACTTTATTACACTGTAACTTATGTAAGCATCTAGTATTCCTAGACTTTACCACCACTCAAGGGGATGTTAACGTGTTAATTTCTAGTACATCAACAGAAGAAGATCCTGTTTTGGAAAGTTTTTTATCTTTTCTGGCAAATGATATGCAACAACACCCAGACAAACTACAGCCGCTCAAAGCAAGTATGTGTAGAAGTGCTGAAAGTTTAGTTGAAAGTGTAGAAATTGATTTTGGTGTCCCGTTAATAGACGAGGATGAATAAACTTGTCTAATACTAAACCGATTGTTGTATCTGTTAACTATAAATATCAGATTTAGAGTCAGAGTAGCTTCAAGGACTGGTTAGTGATTTGTTTTCACTGAGCATATTTGCACATATGCCAACAGCTTGTCATTGGAACCACATTTATCCGAAACTAACTCATTTCTGACCTTGCGACGTGAAGTCGTATGAAGTGTTGTTCACCACGATAAGAGTGAACCATCAGTATCACAAGGTGACCCTATGGCTCTGAATAAAGTAGCGAGCCAGACAATGTATGTAGTGGGTGAGTAAAATTGGTCATTAGTTTGTAGGTGATTCGACTATTTTGCGGTAGCAGAGGAATCACAGTTTACTGAAGTTAATAACTCGTTTCTGCCCCAAAACTTCTTAGCACTTGTTTAGTGAATCGAAAACTGACGAACGAGTTGCCCTACAAAATCTCATCTATTTGCCTAATGTTTGGCTCTACCGTAAAGCGGCTAACAATATATGGGTATACAGTCGTATTTAAATTTTGATGCTTTTGAGTGTTTTTAAACTCATTAGTTTGCGCGTTTTTCCTGCCTAAAATAAATAAAATAATTTAAAATCAAGTTGATACACTTCCATCCAGTTAGTTAATAGGTTTGGGGAACGCGTATGCGCATTTTTCAGGTTGGTATATTTGATGAAAAGCTGATAAGTTCTATGTAATACAACTAGTTAACTATGTACGCTTTTACTGGTCTAATGAGGTAAACGCGCATGCGCACTATACAACGGTTATGTCTAAAGGAGTCCTATGCAGGAAATTTATGATCTAATACAAGTGAATCCTAAATTCTATGCATGGGCATTTGGAATTGTAAATTTACTGTGGGTTGCGTTCGCGTACTTCAATAAGCAGAGACATGAAAGAAACCTAAAACAGTTGGAACAAGATCTAAGATTCAGAGCAGATAGGCGATTAAAAATATTCGATCTAAAAGCATCTGAATACGCTAAGTACGTTACAGACTTGGACAGCTTTGGAAAGAAGAATCAAATTGAAATGCCAGAGCGTATGCAGCCAATATTTGAAGAGTATCTTCAGAATTATCTTGCAGCCACAGAAGTAGGCGATAAAGAGAGAGAAAGGCAGGTTATCGGTTGGTTTAGCTCTCAAATCTCAGTGTTGATGCAGGAAGGGCTAAAAGATGTGTTGAAACTCAAAAGTGAATCCAATCGATTGAAGTTAATAGCAACAGACGAGATGCTGCAAACCTTTGATAAATTGGAACAGCTTACGCAAAAATCAATAGACAGCACCAACGAATATATGAAAAACTTCACCGAAATAATATTTCATCAACAAAACGAAAAAACTGAAGCTTTTCAAAGGCAGGCCGCAGAGCTGGCATCTGAAATACAAAATCAAACGAGAGCTCTAATGAATCAAATGAGGAAAGAACTCAGTGACATATAGGCATAAAAAATGTTATCTGCTTTCGCATGAATCGAATTTATAGGAGTCTCCATGGCTGAATGGGATGGACTTAGTGAAGATGTCAAAGACGTCTATGTAAATCTTGGAACTAGAAATCATAAAACTATAAGCAAGATAAAAACTAGTCGACTCGTTAATGCTATACGTGAATCGCAATTCGTAGGGTACGACGGCGGTTCCCCATATAAATGGCTTATGTTTGAGTATGAAAGACGTAAAAGCCAAAAGAATTGGATATTAGGAATTGGTGCTTTAATTGTTGCGGCCGCGGGCGTTCTAGTAACTTACCTTGTTGCAAATTAAACATATAACCAAGCGCAGCAGTTCGCGCCTTCGGCGCCGGACGCCCTTTTCGCTGCGCTACAAGGGTGACTCTGTGCGCGGCGTTATGTTTTAAGGATGGTATGAATAAACATATTGAGTTTCTAAAAGAAAATATCAGGTTTTCTCTAGCTATATTTGCGAATGCAGTAGCGCTACTAGCATCCATATGGTGGATTATAGATAGTAATTGGAAATCGGCCAATCCATTAGAAATTGAGCCTATTGTCACATGTTTTGCCCTTAGCGCCACACTTCTTGGCCTCAACTTTGTTAACGATAAGTTGACCAAGCCGTATTTGAAAGTAAGTCTCAGCATGGCAATGACACAACATCATGTTAATGGCCTTATGTATGGAATTAGCATCACTCTCAAAAATCACTCTATGATTAAAGCATTCATTAAAAATTTTCAGGTACAGCTTCCAAAAACCAATCAGGTGTTACAGTTTTTGTATGATGGGTTTACAGATACGGTATTACCAAAGGTTGTAATCGAGCCTGGCCAATCTTATTCTTTTAATATCATAAAAAAGGACTTAGGAGGTACATCACAGGATATAAAAAGTTACGGTGATTTTGTTGTAACTACTGACATAGGTCATAAATTTACTGTTCCGGCCAAAGTATTTCGAGAACACGTAGCAACTTTACTCGCACGCAAAACATAATAAAACTGTCAATGAGCGCCTTCGGCTGGACAGTTTTAAGCGCTGCTTTGCAGCAAAGTTGTCCATTACTTTGGCGTTAAGCCATAGAAATTTTAATCCGAAACTCACGAATTAGAGTTAGGAGTCTAGCTCGCTTTTGTCCAATTCCAAGTTAAATGAGCACATATCTAGCTTAATGTTTAATGACTCATCAACTTGAAATCACGAACAATGCTGTGAATTAATGATAGGAAACTTAACTTCATGACAACTGACTTAAACGGTGGTGCTATGGATGCTAAATACGTTGGTATTTCTGAGTACTTTGCTACTGGAGAAGGTGTTACGTATGTAATTGCATCCGGCACAAAGACCCAGATTTATGAGTTTGCAGGACCTTATTTTTCAATTGGGTTAGCACTTTACTCGTTTGCAGACATAAAAAGCGCATTGATTGAATGTGAGGGAATGGATGACACTCGCATCATTGATGATAAACGCTTAAGAGCAGCATATGTACTACAAACTCATTTACCCAGTGTTGCTGAGTTGATTAAACAATATGGCTTTGGAACCTTTTCTTATAAGCTCCATTATAACCTTAGTTAATAATCTGATGAGTTTAATAGCAAAATCTGCGTTATAGGTATAACTTGATGAGGCCCACTTTAAGTATAAGCACTAATCTAATTGTATTTTATACTTGAGTTTGGCTGGTAGAATTTCATCAAACTCACAGTCAAGTGCATTAATTATTTTGTATAGAGTTTCCAGTTTGATGTTGACGTAACCTCTTTCCATTTTCCCGTAATTACCTCTTTCAATACACAGGAAGGATTTGTTGATAGACCAAATTATGAATGAAGACTTTGTTCTCACAGGGAAGGTAGTTGTGCATTTTTAACGAATAATTAACAAGTTAATGGTAACGCAACTTCAAGAATCTCTCACATCGAGAGACTGCTAGTACAAAAAGAGTAATACTTCGTGCTACAACAAGATTTATTACTAGCAGTCGCAATCACTTCAAATAGTCGAAGTTTTATTTTGATCCTTTTAAAAGCTCAACAAGATAGCTATTTCGACGATGTGAATGGCTCGGTGCTTCTGTAATCGCTCTGAAATCCGCTTCTGTACCAACGATATGGATTTCTGTTTCTGCCCTAGTAATAGCAGTATATAACCATGCTCTGTCAACTATTCTACCTTTCTGCAACGCGATGATAATGCGCGGGAACTGTGAACCTTGAGCTTTGTGAAGGGTTATTGCATAACCCAACTCCATGCAATCCAGCACAGCTTGAGTGACTTCAATCTTATCGCCTGTATCAAGCGTCACTTCGCCATAACTCTCTCCAGATGACTCAACACTGGTGAGTACACCAAGTGAGCCATTCTGAATGCCTTTATCATAAATATTCTGAGTAAATAATATTGTGTCGTTAAGGCGCAGATTTTGAAAAAACAGTTCACCATTCATTTTAAACTCAAGTAGACAGCCATTGTGATTTATAGATTCTTGAATGAGCTTATTAATGTCAGCAACCAGTGCTTTCGTTGGTGCCATGACACGGCTGTTTTGTGGTGATTGTTGATACAATTCACAGCAGACTGGAGCTATTTGTTGCTTGTTGGTTTCGTGAAAATGAATTGCACCTGTTGAGAGTAGATTGGGTACTTTTCCTTGATTAATTAGCTTTGAATACTCAGGAATACCCGTTGTTCCTTTCTGACGCTTCACAATGTCGAGCATTGTGTTTGCTATTGCTTTAGAGGCCACAATATCTGCTAGAACTTTACCGCAACCAATTGGCGGAAGTTGATCTGGATCACCAGTGAAGATAATTCGAATAGAGGGGTGAATGTGATTGACCAAGCGGTACATGGTCGGTAAATCAATCATGCTGGCCTCATCAATAACAAGTAGATGTTTTTGATTATCGAGATCAATCGGTTCATCTCTCAATAATTTGGCAATTGTTGATGTGTGAAAACCAATTGATTCATGCAATCGCATTGCAGCACGACCACTCAAAGCAACAGCATGTATCTGAAACCCCATTGTGTGATATGCACGCAACGCGGTCCTAAGCACAGTCGTTTTTCCTGTTCCTGCACCTCCGGTAATGCAGCTTACGGCATTATCGAGGCATGTAGTTACAGCTTCAGTTTGTTTCTGTGTAAGCTCATAAGGTAATTCATCAACTGCTGTGCAGTAAGCAAAATTTGCATTTTCGTCATATAAGTTATTTTGACTGGCAAGGGCCTTAAGTCGTTTTACAATCACATTTTCCATCAATAGCTGGGCAGTTGGATGGTATGTTCCTGTTGATTGATTTAATAAATATTGAGCTTTGTCATGACCTGCTTGAAAGGCCTTGGCGACTAATTCTTTGTCTTGGAGTAACTTGGTTAACAATGGGCGTAAGTCTGATTGATTGGTGTAAGTATGACCTTTAGAAACTTCTTTGCGTAGCGTGATCTCAAGTGCTGCGCTCAATCTTCTATCATCACTTTCAGAGCCTTTAAGCTGTTTTTGAAAAAGTGTATCAACCGCACTAAAACTCATACCAAAACCTATTAATACGTAAGGATTTGCTTTAATCGCGGTAATGGATTGTTCATTATGATACTTGAGTAAACGTTGCTGAACGGTGCCGTGTATTTTATGTTCAGACATCCAGTTACAGTGGGCAAGATTTTTGTATTTAGCATACCCCTCAAATAACGAAGTAATAGAATCTTCGCTCAGAACGTCTTTAAGCAACGTTCTTGACTCGGGAGCATCATTAGTCAAAGTTGCGTGAAATGTTTTGCCTAGAAGCTCCCAAAGGGCCCTTGCTTTACTTTCGCCAATACCTTTAAATGCATTTTCACTGGCGATGAATCGGATCAATTGTTCGCCTGTTTCTGGTAATCGACATTCAACATGCTCTGGTGACTCATAGACATGTTGCTTCATGAGGTAATCACCCGTATCCATGTCTTGGATTTTTCTTTCACCTGTTACAGACCAATACTGGCCAATTGCCGGTTGTGTAGGCAATGCGTCAGGATTTATTTTTAACGTGACATAGTATTTACCGCTGTAGGTTCTGTAAGAGCTTTTGTTAAGTGGTACACCGCTGAATATGAGCAATTTTTTTGAGGTGAATTGGATTCTGGTGACGCGAAATTGATCTTCATTGAGGACTGAGTTCATCGTGGCATGAATCCCATTTCTGACAAAGTTTCAGACAGCTCCCCAAATCGCTGAAGTTGACCTTCAAGCTCTTTTATTTTGGCTTTAAGCTCAATATTTTCGGCCTCTAATAAAGATAATCGCCTTGAATCAAGTGCTTTGCGATTAGTAGTGTTATCGTATTTTTTGGGCTTATCAATTTCACTTTTTGCCAAGTCGGTTAATGGCGGCAATACACCTTTATCACGCAGTCTATCTTCTAATTGTTTTAGTGCGTTTCTTACTTCAGGATTTTGAACCAGTGTAGATTTACCAAAGCCTACTGCTTTAGCTATTTCAATTCTGCTTAACTGACCTCTATGTAGTATTTGTTTAAAGTCGTCGTCTTGTTGAGTAGCACTCCAGCTTTGAAATGCAGCCAGATTTTGTTGTGCTTTTTGTTGCCCATTTAGCATTAATCGTCAACCTCATCCGCAGTGTGTGCCTGTCTAAAATTAATCTTTATAACTATCAGATTATATAATTTAGCTATTCAATTGGACTTTTTTTAAGCGCTGCTATTAATGATTTCTTATCTTCATCACTTAGCGAGTCAATGAGAATAGCCAGCTCTGCGCTTTGGTCATCATCACAAAAAAAGTAGTTGATTGGCACTTTCAATTCATTAGCTATTTTCTTTAGCGTTTGAATATCCGGTACATGCCTACCTTTTTCATAGTGGTTCATGCGACCACTCGCAGAACTTTCATCCATACCGATTCTTACGCCCAGTTCTTTCTGCGAAATACCCACTTTCTTTCGAGCCTGTTTAAGCCGCTCAGGTATTGGATTGTTATGCAATTTATCTTCATCGTCAAAATCTCTCATGCTTAGATTGTCTAAGTTTTACTTATTTCTGTATACTTAGCAATCCTAAGTTTTTTATTTTTTAAGATCGGAACATGACTAACGAAACTATTTCTTTGAACCAAAAACTAAGAAAACTGTTAATGCAGGTAGAAGAAGGCTCAATAGGCCGAAAACAACTTATTGAATTAGCAGGAAATCAATTTAATTTATCGAAGATCCAAGCACAGCGCTTGGTTGCGAGAAATATTCATGCCCTAACAACAAAAGATTTAATCGTTGCAACAGGTAAAATTAATGCAAGGGTTTATCAAATCACCCCCGAACTTCGGGCTATTTTACAAAGTAATGAGTACGAAATAACAACTAAAACTCATGATGAAAAAGATGCTTCCTCAAATGAATTAATTACAGAAGAAACTAAGACAAGTACCGAATTGAAGATGCTGTTAGGTGAAATCCAAGCTTATCAAGATTACCTAAACCAATTTCCCCGACAAAATAAAACAATTTTGTCATTGCTTAATAAAACTAGAGATCATGCCACAGACCTATATGGCAGACTCAGTGCTATCAAAAAAATAATTAAGGCATCTGACATAGAGGACAACATAACATGTTAAGGGACTGGCAAACTCGCTGTATTAAACATGCAACAGAAACCTATAACCAACAAACTGGATATCTTATGTTGGCTTGCCCTGGAGCAGGAAAAACGATAGCTGCAGCCCATATTGCTAAATCACTCATCGACAATAATAAAGTGGATTATGTCGTTTGTTTTTCACCATCTCGTATTGTCAGCCAAAGTATCCAGCAAACGTTTGAATATGTATTGAGTCGAAAGTTTAATGGCCACTTAGGTGCTTTAGGAATGTCGAGAACTTATCATTCCTTAAGTAATACTACTGAATTAATTAACAATTTAAGTAACAGTAGGGTTTTAGTTATTTTCGATGAAATACATCATTGTGCAGGCGATGGTGATTCCCCCTCAAATGTCTGGGGCATGCAGCTACTGGTAACGATTCAAAACTTAGCCACTTATACATTATCGTTAACAGGCACGCCTTGGCGCACCGATACTCTCCCAATACCTTTTGCACGATATACAGACCCAGAGGGGAATATATTGTGTGATTTTTCATACGACATTGTCGAAGCCATTAAAGATAAGGTATGTCGTATGCCACAAATAACTGCAATTGATCTTCAGCATGTTGTAGTAAAGAAAAACCAAAAACTTAAGGCATATGACAATCTACAAAACCTTCTAGCAGAAGCCGATGTTAGCTATCAAAACATCATTAAACACCCAGAAGTAATTAAACATTTATTGTCTCAAAGTGTAGAGCAGCTAGATAGACTTAGGAGAAGCTCACCTAACACAGGCGGCTTAATAGTGGCGTCGTCATACCTTCATGCGTTGCAAATTCAGTCTATTTTATCTGGCCAATTCAACAAAGAATCAACCTTGGTGTCTTGCAGACTAGATGACTCAGTAGAGTTAATTGAGTATTTCAAAAATAATCAATCCGAATGGATTATTAGCATAGCTATGATAAGTGAGGGAACCGATATACCCAGGCTACAAGTTTGCTGCAATCTTACAGATGTCACTACTGAGCTCTACTTTCGACAGATTTTAGGAAGGGTACTTCGTGTAACAGAGGCGCAAAGCAATTTTGCATATATGTTCATGCTAGCAGAGCCCAAACTAGTTGAGTATGCGAAGCGACTAGACGAAGCAGTACCAGGAACTTACACCTATCAAAAATCAGCTAATTTACTCGACAGCATAGATGATTCAACATCTAAAGAGTTGTCTAACAAAATCTCATCTGCTGACAATAACAAAACGAGTACAGGACTTAATTTTGATTCACTCAACACCTACACTCATCAACTTGGGAGTAAAAACCCAGTTGATGAGCTGGTATTGTCTTCTTTTAAATCACAGATTATTTCGAGTTATCTTATTAACAATCTGCAGGAACGATTTTAACAGAAGATTTTTCATGAATTGTAAGGAAAATGCTAACTTTAAAACTAAACTAAACTAATAACGGATTGTCTATTCTATACACCTATTATAAATGGTTTATGCCAATCGATACCCTTTTCGTTGCACTGAAGTTTAATCTTTAGATGTTGTGGTCATGACTCTGCTTTTGCGTAATGCCATTAACTATAAATTAGACATAAGTGAGTTTAAAATAACGAATATACACTGCAATGGCCACAAAATTTTAATCATTGTCTGTACCATGCGCGTAGACTGCATTAAGAAGCCCCTTTGCAAGCTGACGCACATCAGACAATGAGTACCTCTTCCTCCAGGGCGAGATCGCGAACGTTTTTTGTACAGAGTTGGTGCGTTTTTAAAACTTAATTTGTTCAGAACGCTATCATTTCATGAATGATTGAAAATGATTCAGTATTCAAATTATTCATAGTGAGTAAAAAACAAACTCGTGCGGTTGCCCTGCCTCTTCCTCCAACTCTGAAACACGCTTTGTATCATGTGTGTGTATTAGAAGGGTTCGATCAGAGATTTGGGGGAGGCTATTAGATGGGCTAGCTTCAGTTGTTTGCGATGGTAAAACACCCAGTAACCTTAAATTGTCTTCAAGTTCTTCTAACAACGCTTTGATTCTTGGGTTTTGTAGTAAAGCAGATTTAGCACAACCCACCCCTTTAGATACTCCAACTCGATTTAACTGCCCACGATGAACTAATTGACGATAATCGTCGTCACTCATAGTCTTAGACCAGCTAATAAATGCATCAATGCTTTGTGTGCTGCCCATTAGCCACTATTCATCTCCTATTTTGAGTGAATTGCCTTGAATAGTCGTTATTTTTCTAATCGCATCAATAAATCCAGGTTTTGTATATACATCACCATTTATCACCTTAACTAGACGTCCATTATCATCAATTTCCAGCCCTAAATGTAGTAAATTATCATCTGAAATAAACTGAGATAAGGCTTTTATTTCTAAAGAGTTTAATTGTTCAATCTGTAATGTAGAAGACAAATCGTTGTCATTTAAGTTATATATAGTTGGTGCAGAACTGGCAAGTTCATATTCGCGAATCTGACTTTTTAGTTTTAGATTTTCTGCCAATAAATCATACATTTGTATTCGAGTATGATGGTTCTCGATTTCATGGATTGTTGTCGTTACATTCTTAGTGTTACTGGATGTTGTAATGCTTTTCGTGGAACTGTATTCGATGCTAAAAGCATCAATTAAAGAACGATACGTCTCACCAGCAGAAGTTTTATTTCTGATAGTTTGCTCTGATGGACCCCCTTTTGCTTTACTTAATCTCGCTATTTCTGCAATCGTAAAATTCAGATGGTTTTTGGTAACTTGCTCATCGCAAACTTTTTTTATAATAGCCAAGCTATCTTTGGTTCTTTTAGTTGATTGATCGAACAAAGAGTCATAGACAGCATAAACTCTTGAATTTATTTTACTCATTACTAACACTCCAATGTAATGTTCGACTTATCTTTAAAAGCCAATCTATTATCATGACCACTTATCAGAAACTTTAAGTCTTCATTCAACTCATCAGTTTGATTCACCCCCAAGTCAGCGAGTGTTATAAGGCTGTTTTTATCCATTAACTCAGAAACTTTACTGAAACTCCTAAACCGCGCGGTAAGCATATTAGTAATTTGATTACCAACGTCTACAAGTTGTTTTTTATTGAGAGCAAACATACCAGCATCAAAACCGTTTTTTCTGGCGAACAAATCGATTAATTGGGCTCGATTGAGTGAAGCCTTTTCAGGGTTAGACGATTGGTAGTAAGAGGCTGATTGACAAACTATATCAAGATGCATGTATTCACTAACCTCATTTAATTGAAGCTCTACACCAGTAACATCTTGAGCGGTTATTAAATCAAATGAACCTTTTGGAGCATTTTTAGATATATTTTTGTTTAAGAGCGTTACTGAATTCATCGCATATCTTACTGCCATGATCATGTCGCGGCTGAAACTTTCAAAACGCGAAAGTTCTTGCTGGTAATGGTTAAGACTTGATAATAATTGAAATGCCTTATTGAATGCCCCCCCTGATTTTTTTGCTTTATATTCTTCATCTTCCAAAATTTTTACTTCACTTTGTAAATCACTCATTCGAATTGAAACACTTTTACACTCTAGGCTTGTTTCATTGATCAACATCTGTAGACCACCAAGAAAAGATGGTCCAGTTAAAAAATATTTACATTGTAAACAATTCTCAGAACCCAGGTAACCACTGGATACCTGCGTGCCCAGACCATTATTTGAGTTAACATCAATATTACCAGTGCTACATTGTGTTCTGCCATTTGGACAAATACCATAATCCATTACAGAATTACTTGATAAAATAGGATTAATACTACCTATATTTATATCACCCATTGCATTAAAAATTTCTGAGTTCACTTCGTCTAATTTACGTTGACGAATCATTTGTTCAACTCGATTAGCTTGATTCTTGACAATACGTTCTTCTGCATTCATCAATTCATCTCTAATGGTTTCAGCTTCCACTTTTGTATAGTAAATTGTCATTACAAGTGAAGAGTGACCTACAAGCTTTTGAATGATTTCTGGCGAAATTTTAGCATCTCGAATAAAAGCAGTAATAAGAGATACACGCATTGAATGTAAAGTGAAATAAGAGCGAATCCCCGAAAGTGAAGTAGCAACCTGCCCTTTTTTCAAGCCTGTATTCTTTTTGTGATATGTTAAAAGTAATTCAGGGTCTTCGATTAAATGCAGTATTCCAGTTAAAGTCGCTCCGATTTGTCTTTGATGAATAGGACTTTTTCCATCAAATGTTGGGTCTCTAAATAAAAAACATGAGGAACCATTATGCCCATATTTAGAAAGCTCTGATATTGTTTCTTTTTTTGAAATAACAACGTTATCCCATCTCGAAGGATTCAAGATAGGATTGTATTTTTCTTGCCAATCTCGAAGTTGTATCAAAAATGGTATGACTCTTTCATCGATCCAAGGAATATTGTATCCATCATATGAATTACTGCCTGTTTTATTAGTATTAACATGTGCACATATTGTGGAATTAATATCGCCAAAAGTAGTCGGTTTTAGAAAACCCTGCCAATTCTTAGTTTTCACCCTAAATTCTTCACCGAATATTTCATTTTTTGACCATACAAACTTATTATCAACAACTTTTAGCTTATATGAATCAGCCTCACCGCTGTCAAGCCAAGCAATCTGTGAACCTCTAAAAGGCATATATAATTGTAGTAACGTAGCAATTACTTTGACAGGCGACCAGATTTGAAATCCTCCATCGTAATTTACTCTCCAAATACAATTATTATCATTTTTGTCAATAACATTCTCATCTACATTGAACCAATCATTATGATTATCAAAATAATCTGCCTTAGATTTAATTGTTTTAAAGATACCACCGATTGTTTCAACACCTATAGGTGTAATAAATTGACGGGCTTTTTGGATGTATTTGTAAGGAAGTGCTTGTTTATTAGACTCAAAAAGTCGATTGCTAATGTATTCTACAGGCAAGTTTTTTAACTTTAAGGGAATGCGATAACCCTCAAGATAAGTTACTTCCCCAGTATCCTCACAAATGTGGGAACATTTTTTCTCTAAAATATACTCAAAAAAACCTCTTAACGTATTCAAAGTAGATTCATTACGCTTTGAATCAACCTGATTATTGAACCAATCTGTTGGATCAATTAAATTAGAATAATTTGAACATTGTTCCTCTACATTTGGTTTTAAAATTCTTTTGTGGTACAAATAAAAGCTTTTAATGATAGATTTCTTATTTTCGACTCCTTTACCGATATTTACATATTCTTCAGCCAAATCTACCCACACCTGATATTCAACTGTGTCGAAAACTTCAAAAGCTGATTTTTTATATTTAAGATATTGAAATCTGGTAAATCCGTCGATTTTTTTTAAATTAATCGGGGCTTTAGGTTCTGAAAGAGCAATTAAATGATACTGTTCACGTTTTACTATTTTATGTTTATGAAAAAATTTTATTAACTCTTTGAGTGAAAAGAACTTAGTCTCATCAAAGGTAAGAAACTCTTGAAAACTTTTAAAACCATATGTAGCCATTGGGTTTTCTGGCAAAGACAAGTAACTTTCACTAAGAACCTTGTATTCCTTAATATTTGTGATTTTTGGATGTAAATTTCTAATTAACTTAAGAGCATCTAAAGGACACTCATATTCATTTCCAACGAGACTAGCCCAATCATAGTAACCATCTATAACGAAAACATGACTAGGGATACGTGGATCAAGATTAACTCTTAATGCTGTGAATTCGTGTGGATTTTTTGGCTTGTTTTCCACCGTTTTTAACACATTAACTAACTCTTTGTATGTATAAGAATCATTATCAATAAAGCTTCTCCACCCTATCCATCCAGAATCAGCATATTTCTTCTGAGGTGAGATAGGTAGTGAAGGATCTTGTATACGTTCCCTTCTATATTCGTAAGCTGTTTGTGGTAGCGGGATTAATTTCTTAAGGGCTGATTTTGCTTCTTCGTAATGTTCATAAGTATCACCTTTGTAAGGTTGGGATAAAAATCGTGATGAGTTTTTCCAGCCAGTTTTTTTATATAAAACGTGGGGGTTAGAAGGTAGTCTGGGATCTTGTTTATATGAAGCTCGATATTCGGTCATTTTAATTGGTACGGGTTTGAGTCTTTGTACTGCCTGACAAGCTTCTTCGTAGGTTTTGTATAGATTAATGCCGGGATCTTGCCCCAAGAAACTTTTCCAGGAGTTCCATCCTATATTTTTATATTTAATGTCCGGCATTGATAATAGCTTTGGATTTGTTTTATAAACTACTTTGTACTCATTTTTTGATATTGGAATTGGCAATAATTTTTGAACAGCAGCTTTTGCTTCTTCATAAGTTGCATAGTGTTTTATAGTGGGTTCAAAATTTAGAAATTGAGGCCAAGACTTCCAACCAATATCTTTATATTTTTCGACGGGTCTTGAATGTAGCATAGGATCTTGCTTATAGCAGGCGAGGTACATTTCTTTCGTAGTTGGTACTATATCAAGCTTCTGCACTGCAGCTTTAGCTTCTTCATAACTTGCATATTTTTTATCATCACTTAATAAATTTAAAAACTCATTCCAACATTTCCATCCAGAGTTTCTATATTTACCAAAGGGGCTTAATGGTAATTTTAGATCTTGTGTATAAGCTGCTAGGTACATTTCCCTTGATGTTGGAATAGGTACCAATTGCTGTACAGCATTTCTCGCATCATTATAACTGGTATAAGGTACTACTTTAGAAGGCTTGACTAAGAAATCAGCCCATTTTGTCCAGCCTGAATTCTTGAACTTTCGATCTGGGTTTAAAGGAAGTTTTGGATCTTGCTTGTAAGTTAATTTATATTCGGTACGTGTGCTAGGAACTGGATTTAAAGCTCTTAGAGCTGCTTTTACATCTTCATAATCATCGTAATTTCTGATCTTGCCAAAAAAATCATAAAAATTAGTCCATCCAAATTTACTGTATAATGACCATGGTGAGTTACTTAATTTTGGATCTTGTTTGTAAGTAGCTAAATACTCACCCCATCCTTTTGGAACAGGGTCTAATAATTGAAGTGCAGCAACAGCCTCTTCATAAGTGTTGTACTTTTCTGTTGGTGCTACTAGGCCTAAAAACTCAAACCAATTGCTCCATCCTGAAAGCTTATATTTTTTCTCTGGTGTAGCAACTAATTGAGAGTTTTGCTTATATAATGACAGGTACTGGATTTTACTTGTTGGAACAGGTACCAATCTTTGAACTGCATCCTTAGCATCATCATAAATACTATATTTTTCAATACCAAGGAAAACATCAAACGAAATCCAGCCATTATTTTTGTATTTTACGTCAGGACGAGATGGGAGAAGTGAGTTTTGTTTATAAACTTTAGAGTATTGAACCACGGTTACAGGAACAGGTCTTAATTTTGAAATCGCAGCTTTCGCTTCGTTGTAATGTTCATAATTCTTTATCATATATGTTCGTGTCACTTCTCATTAATGGATTAAAAAGATTAATCAATATTTGGTAGAGATAAATCACTCGGCCGGTCCAATTCGAGCATTTTCAAATCCATTATATTTTTGACTTTCTTGTGTTCCGGCTCGGTGTAAGGTTTCTGACTATTAATATTGGTGTGGTGCATAGCAACCTTTATCGCAAACGGAGATAAACCAGCATCAGTTAAGCGTTGACCGTATGAATGTCTATGACAATGAGGAGCCCCGCCATAATCAAGCCTTGGATTTATGCCAATTTTAGAGACTGCTCGGTTATGAGCTTTTTCATATGAAGCCATCGATAATGGCTCTCCATCAGTCCCAACAAATAAAAAAGGATGATCATAACTATGCATAGACTTCTCTCTAATACTTAGGTAAATAAAGAATAATGAATAAAAAAAGTCGATTAAATCTGGATAACCAAACATGAATACATCAAAATAACCACCAACCTTTTTAACTGCATTGTTTTTCCAACCCGCATGATACTTCTTGTTTTTTGAACTACGCCTATCTAGAAGACCATATCGCTCTTGTAAGTATTCCTTTCTTTTCATATTAGGTTTGTTTTTCAATTTTCTATAATGACTTGGAGCTAGCCCATTTTGAGGGTGATACACACGAACATGCCTTAATCCTTCATTAGGAATGACATCTTCAACATAAATATGAAAAACCTCAGAAATTCGTAATCCTCCAAGATGCATTAACATGGTAATCAATATATAATCAATACGGAATTTTTGATAAAACTTCTTATCATGACCAACTCCTTTAATTCTAAAACCTTCAAACAATAATGGTGTAAATTTACTTTCATCAAACGATTTCATTAAATTTTCGTCATCAGATGCAATTGCACTTAATTTTATATCTCTTACGAAATTTATATTTTTTGATTTTTGCTGGTGAGTGATCGCATGTTTTAAAAAAGCATTATTATTTCTGTGATTCAAAGCTGCTAGGTTTAAGATTTTTTCACCTGCATTTGCCTTCCTCAGTGGATTTAATACCTGAGAATTACCATCAGTTATGTCATAAAGCCAATCAGAAAACTTTGTTATATGGCCAATAAGTACGTTTGCAGTTAAAGGATGTTTTGGTTTCCATCGTAATCCTGACAAGTCAGTACCATCTGTGTTAATTGTTCCTTGATGTAGCCGATGTGAAAAAGCTGAAAACATTTCGTTTGGATTTGAAAATACTCCATCATTTGCAAGGGAATAATCAATCAAAAGACGAATTGATTGTGTGAATTTTCTTTCCCAACTTCCTGACTTACCGGTATTTAGAACTTTAAGTGCCACATATTTAGCTGCCGAAAATAAAATACATCCATTATGAAAGATAGCATTCACCTCTATGGGCGATGAACGATCTACGTTAATCAGAACCTTTTTAGATATGCTATAAATATAATGAACTTCACTCAACTAAACTCTCACTTATCTACCTTCGGTATATGAGTATACTATCAGGGGGGATTTGATTTGTGTCAAGTTGTAATTTCTATTATAAAACTAGTAAACCCACACTATATCGGTATACTTTTAAGGGGGGGATTTCAAGAACGTATCAAGTTTGGTATTGATGTCACTGACGCCATTACTAAATCAATTAAAGGCCCGGTGACCATTAATTCGGTACAGATTGAAAATATCGACTTTAGCAACGCATACGAGAAATCAGTAGAAGACAGAATGCGTGCAGAAGTAGAAGTACAAACCCAATTACAGAATCTTGAAAAAGAGCGTGTTAGTGCCCAAATTGCCGTCACTCAAGCACAAGCGGAAGCAGATTCACAATTGGCCCGCGCAATTGCCGAAGCAGAAAGTATCCGTATTAAAGGTAACGCAGAAGCATCAGCCATTAAAATTCGTGCTGAAGCGCTAGCGCAAAATCAAAATTTAGTTGAATTGACTAAAGCGGAACGTTGGGATGGGCGCTTACCAACAACCATGTTACCTACTGGTACTATCCCGTTCCTTGAAGTGCAAACAACCAAATAAACCAAACTGCATACTTCACAAAACAAGCGTTCGGTATTAATACTGAACGCTTGTTTTTTTATCATCATCTTGCCTCACCTAAACGTATTATCTAGTTGCATTACCGCTTTTGGCTGGTAATCTCTAACAGCGCCTCTTTAATGAATAAAGAGGGTTTATAAACAGCTAAAAATAAAAGGAATTAAGCGATTAACACTGCAACCTACATGGATGAGCATAGCGCTCCGGTCCAACAAGCTCGTTTGGCTAATCTTGACGCTATCAGAGGGCTTGGCGTATTAGGTATTTTCTTCCTTAATATCTATTTTATGGGCAATAGTTTTTTCGGTTACGCTCCTCATGAGGTTCAACCCACCAGCGACATTATCCTACTCATTTTTAGCAATTTCTTTTTAGAAGGTCGTTTCTTTAGCCTATTTGCGATGATTTTTGGGGTGGGAATGCTAATCCAATACCAACGCCAGCAAATGAGAATGGAGACAGCCACCACTACTCAGCAGAATAAACGCATAAAAAGCCGTCTGTATTGGTTAATTGCCTTTGGCGTAATACACGCTATTTTCATCTTTCCTGGCGATATATTATTGTCTTATGGTGTCAGTGGATTATTAGCTTTTCGCTACATTAGCCTCAGTGCCGATGAACTAATCCGTAAAGCTAAATGGTTTATCTTTTTATCATTTATACCCATCGCACTTATTTCGCTCATGCCAGACGATCAAGTTTATTCACGAGATTCAGCTTTCTTCATCGAGCAACTTGCTGCTTGGACCGGTAGCTACCAACAACAACTGACCCTGCACCTAACCATGTTTGCGTACATGCTGGCGGTTATTCCATTAACGTTAATGTGGTATATCACCGGCTTAATGCT
The DNA here is from genome assembly GCF_040309945.1 of Shewanella sp. AC34-MNA-CIBAN-0136. Lineage (NCBI taxonomy): Bacteria > Pseudomonadati > Pseudomonadota > Gammaproteobacteria > Alteromonadales > Shewanellaceae > Shewanella > Shewanella sp. AC34-MNA-CIBAN-0136. Next base: position 56,193 of record NZ_JBEOPJ010000015.1, read on the forward strand.
TTTAGGGATGGCGTTATATAAACGCAATATCTTTGTTGATGGATTGGATAATAAAACCCTGTGGCAATGTGTATTTTGGGCCATCACATTAGCATCATTAGACTCGATATTAAGTCTAAGTGGCAATCAGATGTTGGAGTCGATGTCTGATCTTTTATTGTGGTTCAGCGCTATTGCGACAGCTTTGATTTATATCCACATTATTGTTAAATTCTGCCAAAATACGCCACATAGACTGAAACTACTGCAAAACGTCGGGCGGATGGCGTTTAGTTTGTACATTCTCCAGTCAATAGTCGGTATTTTACTGTTACGTTATATCGCACCAGACTGGCTGTACTCACTAGACCGAATAGGTTACGTCTCAATTGCGATTATCTACAGTGTATTTCAACTGTTGTTAGCGGATGTCTATTTACGCAAATTCAATCAAGGCCCATTAGAAAAGCTTTGGCGTGTGTTAGTCTCCCGCACAAGCTAATGAAACATATACACTTAAAAGAAGAATCTATGCAACTACCATTGTGTGCAATGCTGATTGACCTCATCAGTATGACGAAATCAATATGATAAAATTAATCTCACAGAGCAGGCACTAAAATGAATAAGTTTGCTTGGTTGATGTTGCTGCTCATTGGCGCTATTTTTGCCACTATTCAGCCCTGGTTAGCTGGGGTATATGGCCTAATTAATGTGGTCACTTATAGTTTGTATTATCGTGATAAATCGGCGGCTAAACAGGGGCAATGGCGCATAAAAGAAAGCACCTTACAGTTTTTTTCTTTAATTGGCGGCTGGCCAGCAGCGCTACTCGGCCAGTATCACTTACGTCATAAAACCCAAAAATCGTCTTTTAAACGGATATTGTGGTGTTGCATCATACTCAACTCAGTTGGAGTCAGCTTATTGTGTTATCAGCTGTGGCATCCGTTATTAGACGCATACCGTTAAGCTGTTGGTTCAATTGTCGCTTCAATCGTGTTGATGAGTATTAGCTCAGCAATTTTTACGCTAAACTAGCCACACTATCTACCCAACAATTCGAGATCAATTATGCGTATGATTTTGGCCGTGCTGGTCATTGCGGGCGTTATTTTTTATTTTTTCACTCAATCTAACAATTCTAAAGCCGCCAAAGAAAATATTGAGAAAGGTAAGATTTTTTTAGCTGATAATGCCAAACGCGAAGGCGTAATCCAAACCTTATCTGGCTTACAATATGAAGTGCTCGTTAAAAGCGATAATACTGAACACCCTAGCGCAAAAAGCAAGGTTACCGTGCATTACCACGGCACACTCATTGACGGTAGCATATTCGACAGCTCTGTTGATCGCGGCGAAACAATCAGCTTTGGTTTAAATCAAGTGATAGCCGGTTGGACCGAGGGTGTACAACTCATGAATATTGGCGATAAATTCCGTTTTTATATTCCAAGCCAATTGGCTTATGGCAATCGCTCAACCGGTAAAATCGCCGGCGGCTCAGTACTGATTTTTGATGTTGAGTTATTTGAAATCAACTAATCAGCAATGAAGATCAGTTTAAGCAGAAAATGAATAAAGCCTCCATGTCGGAGGCTTTTTGCTATTGATTATCGGCTCTTGGTTATTTAAATTGAGCCTTTACTCCATAAATATTTGATTATCATGCTAAATAAAACGGATCATCAATCGACTTCGCTGGCGCTGTAAACCATTTAGGCCCTTGCGCTGTCATGTAAAAATGGTCTTCATGACGGATCCCAAACTCCCCAGGTACACATAACATTGGCTCGTTGCTAAAACACATACCAACCGCCAGTGGTGTAACATCATTACGCACCAAATACGGCCATTCATGAATATCTAAACCGATACCATGACCAGTACGATGAGGTAAACCTGGCACGTTGTAATCTGGACCAAAGCCTGCGGCTTCTAACACGACACGAGCAGCTGCATCCACTTCACTACACAAGGTTCCTAAGGTAGCAGCATCAAACGCAGCAATTTGTGCATCCTGTTCAAGTTGCCATAATTGACGCTGACGATCATTAGGCTCACCAAATACGTAAGTACGAGTAATATCAGAGTTATAGCCTTGTAATTGGCAACCGGTATCAATCAATACCGTGTCATTTTTCTCAAGCGCTTTAGGTGATTTAACCCCATGCGGATACGCTGTATCTTCACCAAATAGCACGATGCAAAAATACGAACCTTTGGCTGCGCCCACGGCATAGTGAGCTTGGTTAATAAAGTCTTCCACTTCTGCAGTGGTGATGCCCTCACGTAAAATACTGGCAGTGGCTTTATGCACTTCAAGGGTCATGTCTTTAGCGCGTTGCATTAAGGCAATTTCGGCAACCGACTTAATCATCCGACATCCTGCCGTTACTGTTGTCGCACTTACAAATCGATGCTGAGGAGCTGCTTGGGCAATGCCATCGCTAATAAAAAAGGCGGTTGACTCATCAATACCGATTTTTGCTTGGCTCAAGCCGATGTTATCCAGCACATCGGCAAATAACTGATATGGGCTTTCATCTTCATGCCACGTATTTACTTGACCTTTTATGGTCATATAACCCTGTAACGTGTCGAGTTCAAATGCAGGTGCAATATACTGAACCTCACCCACAGCGGGGATAATAGCACCCACCATACGTTCGCTAGAAAACCAACGAGTACCCGTAAAATAGTACAAATTAGTACCAGCATTCACATAGATTGCTTCTAAACCATGTTGCGCCATCAATCGTTGTGCATGTTGAATTCGTTGATTAAATTCATCATCACTTATCGCTGCTACACCGTGAGTCATATTCGTGAGTGTGGCTAATGCTTGTTGCGGGCTAACGCCGCCGACACCGATTGTCATAGGTTTTCCTTTGGTTATTTTTATTGTTATTTATCTAGAGTCTGTGGAAATCAAATCGTCTTACCTTGTTCAAATATACAAGATAATCAATATCAACAAGGATACCGTCTGTATCGCTTTGTTACCATTGTATACAATATAAGTTTACAATTTTAATCAGTCTGTTCCACATTATGTCAGCGACTTCACTTGCCAGTTTGCCGTCACGCTTGCGATAATCGCAGTTCATTCTACAGAGCTGAGTTCATCAGTCGCCTCCAACGGAGAAACCATGTCCAATATTATTGCTACGCGTCTTAACGCCATTCGCCAACAGCTTGAAGTAAACCAAATAGATGCATTCATCATTCCTCGCGCTGACGAATATTTAGGTGAGTATGTCCCTGCTCGTAACGAGCGTTTACATTGGGCCACTGGCTTTACGGGTTCTGCTGGCATGGCAATCGTGTTAAAAGACCGCGCAGCAATATTTACCGACGGCCGTTACACAGTGCAAGTACGCCAACAAGTAGACGGTAACTTATTTGAATATTTAAGCCTGTATGACGACCCGCAAATTGACTGGTTAATTGATACATTAGCTGCAGGCGCTAACGTCGGCATCGACAGTCGCCTACATACCCTTGCTTGGTATCAACAAACCAAAGCGCAATTTGATAAAGCCCAAATCAATTTAGTTGAAGTAGATAACAACCCGATTGATGTGAGTTGGTTAGACCGCCCTGCACCGTCAGCATCCACCATGACTTTATTTAGCCACCAAGGTGCAGGACGTAATAGCGTCGACAAACGTCAACAAATTGGTCAGCTGGTTAACAAGCAAGGCGCCGATGTAGCCCTTATTGCCGCATTAGATTCATGTTGTTGGTTACTAAATATCCGTGGAAACGATGTTCCACGCTTCCCCGTCATACTTGGCTGCGGATTATTATCTAGTAATGGCGATATGACCTTTTTTACCGATTTAGCTAAAGTGCCGCAAAATATTGAACAACACGTAGGTGCTGGGGTGAGCTTTAAAGATGAAGCAGAACTGGCAACCGTATTAGCGCAAATGAATGGGGTTAAGCTATTGGCCGACCCTCATTCTGCCAACGCCTATTCGCAATTACTGGCACAAAAAGGCGGTGCTAAACTGATTGTGGGTACCGACCCGGTTGCATTACCTAAAGCACAAAAAAATAACGCCGAATTAGCTGGTATACGAGCGTGTCATATTCGTGATGGTGTTGCCGTCAGCCGCTTTTTAGCCTGGTTAGACAGCCAAGTTGAACAGAACATTATGCACGATGAAGCACAACTGGCTGACAAATTAGAAAGCTTTAGATTACAAGACTCGCTGTACCGCGAGCCAAGCTTTGACACTATTTCTGCCACTGGTGCCAATGCCGCTATGTGCCATTACAACCATAATAATGGCACCCCAAGCACCATGACCATGAACAGTATTTACTTGGTCGATTCTGGCGCTCAGTACATAGACGGCACCACCGACGTCACCCGCACCATCGCCATTGGCAAGGTGACAGACGAGCAGAGAAAAATGGTCACGCTGGTATTAAAAGGCCACATAGCCCTTGATACAGCCCGCTTCCCTAAAGGCACCTCTGGTGTGCAACTCGATGCGTTTGCTCGCCAATATTTATGGCAACATGGTTTTGATTATGACCACGGTACTGGCCATGGAGTCGGTCACTTTTTAAGTGTTCACGAAGGCCCGCAGCGCATTGGTAAAAACGTCAATGGCGTGGCATTACTGCCAGGCATGGTATTGTCGAATGAGCCTGGTTATTACCGCGCCGATGGTTTTGGTATTCGCATCGAAAACCTCGTCACAGTGCAACATTGCCAAGCGTTGGCAGGTGCAGAGCGTGAAATGTATGAGTTTGATGTATTAACCCATATTCCAATGGATGCACGCTTAATCGACAAATCATTGCTAACCGACTTTGAAGTGAATTGGTTTAATCAATATCAACAAAAAGTACGTCAAACCTTAGCGCCATTAATGCAAGGTGACGAGTTAGCATGGCTCAATAAAGTGACTATCGCGATTTAAGTGCCATCCAGTTCAACATAACGCGTAAGCACTGAATATAGGGCTTTGGAGCAATAACATGTCCAAAGCCCTTTTAATTAAAGCACCATCAAGTGCAAACTAAAACGCCAGTGAATCTACCTACTCACAGCAAACATTATAATTCCTAAAAAATGGTATTAAATTGCCATGCCAAGACGGTAATCAGTTATTAGTGATAAATGCTCAAAGGCTGTCATTACCACAACGAGTGACTTTTATGGTGAGATATACGAGCAATCTGTTTTTGTGGTGCGTTTTTTACCCACATAGCAAAAAAATGTTAGCCGCTTCCTATTTCCCCATTGTCGATTGTTGTAAACTCCGCGCCAACAAAGGCTGTGTTGGTAAGAGTAAATTTTACCAGACATGTGTATAACAAATTTGTTTACCACAATACTCGCAGGTCACTAACGCTATATGCGCCAAGTGGATCTCTCACCTAAGTCGTTCTCGTTTGGGGCTCTACCTGCCATAGCCGTGTCGCCAATGAATAACCATTGGTTAACTGATAATTTAAGAGATCAAAAGGTATAATCACTATGAAGTCTGAACAGACTATCTCTAATTCTGCTGCTGTTTCTGATTCGTTTTTGGATCGCTATTTCAATATTTCTGCCCGTGGAAGTACCTTAAAACGTGAAGTCATTGCTGGCTTAACGACGTTTTTGGCTATGGTTTATTCGGTGATTGTGGTGCCAAACATGTTGGGCACTGCGGGGTTTGATCCTGCGGCGGTATTTATCGCTACCTGCTTAATTGCCGCATTTGGTTCGTTGCTCATGGGGCTATGGGCTAATTTGCCAATGGCCATTGGTTGTGCAATTTCACTCACTGCATTTACTGCATTTAGCATGGTGCTAGGCCAGGGAATATCGATTCCTGTCACCCTTGGCGCTATTTTCCTAATGGGTATCGTGTTTACACTGGTGAGTGTCACTGGCATTCGTCAATGGGTACTCACTAACCTGCCAACCGGTATTGCTCACGGTACGGGTATTGGTATTGGTTTGTTTTTACTCCTTATTGCCACCAATAGCGTGAAATTGATTGTATCAAACGATGCCGGTTTACCCGTAAAGCTTGGTGATATTAATAGCTTACCGGTTATCGCTACAATTATTGGTCTTGCAATGACGATAGGGCTTGAGCGCCGAGGCACACCGGGTGGCATATTGTTGGTAATCGTCGGGCTATCGATCTTTGGGTTAATATTTGATCCTAGCGTGACTTATCAAGGCCTATTTGCTTTACCTGACTTGATGTCTGAAACATCGCTAATTGGCCAGCTCGATATTATGGGCGCATTGAATCCAGTGGTCCTGCCCATTGTGTTGGCATTAGTGATGACCGCTATTTTTGATGCAACAGGCACAATTAGAGCGGTTGCAGGGCAAGCGGAACTTCTCGATGATAAAGACAATATTGTTGGTGGCGGTAAGGCACTGACATCAGACTCAGTCAGCAGTATTTTTGCTGGCGTAGTCGGCGGCGCTCCAGCCGCTGTTTATATTGAATCCGCAGCGGGAACTGCAGCAGGTGGCAAAACCGGCCTGACCGCGACCATCGTCGGCTTACTATTTTTGATAATGATGTTCTTAGCGCCGTTAAGCTTTTTAGTACCTGCTTATGCGACAGCTCCAGCGCTAATGTATGTTGGATTACTGATGCTGAGTAACGTCACCAAGCTTAATTTTGACGATAAAGTGGACGCAATGGCAGGCCTAACCTGCGCGGTATTTATTATTTTAAGCTGTAATATCGTTACTGGGATTATGCTTGGGTTTGTTACCTTGGTTATTGGCCGCATATGCAGCGGCGAATGGCGTAAACTGCGACTTGGGGTTATCTTAATCACCCTTGGTTTAGTCGCCTTTTACATGGGTGGCTGGGCGATTTAACCCATTATTGAGCGAATATTAAGGCCAGCCATCGAGGCTGGCCTTTTTTGTTATTGACGGAAATATTATCGAATATCAAACCAGCCTTTAGCTCCTGCAATAACGGCATATATAGAACCAAACAAAACCTCAAAAAGGCAATAGGTCACTTTAGCCCGTTGGCGTTAGTCAGTTATGGTTTGAAAAGTCTCTTTGAAGTGGTCAATATGCATGGTGAGCTCCCGGAAAAAGGGAGTATAAGATCATAGCTAAATGTTAACGTCAGATCGTCCATTAAATTGATTGAAAAACATTCACGATCTCGCCCTGGTTTCTTCATAGTTGAATTTCAGCATACATTCCCGTATTTGAGACAGAGAATATTAGAAAATAATGGTGTTACTCAAGCGTATGACATTGAACCTATTAGAACAACATATTCCCAAATTGAGTAAGCAGAAAAAATGATATTAAATGGTAAATTTAGAGCTTAAGTATTCACTAGTCCTGAATATAATGAATTGTAGTTCATCCCCCTCTAAATACACCCTAATGGATAATTTATTTAAATATATTCATCTGATATTCTGCTGGAATTATATAATAAAAATAATATATTAAAAATTTTGCTATATGCTAAATAATTTCACTCCAGAATAAATACTTATTTTTAGACGACTCATTGTTAAAGGAATGTTTATGAAAAAAATGCCCAATTGGGATATCTTGAAAAAAACTACCCAGCATTTCCAGCCCATGCTGTTTTTAAGCAGATTGGAGGTAAAGTTGAACTGAATTTTGATATTGGTGTGTTTGGAAATGCATGTGCAACGAGAGTATCTAAAGCTCTTAACGGTTCAGGAGGCTTACATAAAATCCCTTTTTACAAAGCCGTTGGTCCCAACGGAAAACTTGAGGGACAAGTGTCCTCTGGCAGAAACAAAGACTGGTACATTTTTAGAGTAAAAATATTAAAAAAATATTTAACTGAAAACTATGGTGCACCAGAATCCTTCACACCAGAGGAATATGAAAATAATATTAAAAACCGCAAGGGTATAATTACTTATGAAGTAAATGGATGGTCTGATGCGACCGGACATGCAGATCTTTGGGATGGATCAAACTGCGTTTACCAAGGCTATGGCGATGTATCACACAAAATTCATTTTTGGGAAGCATCTAATGATTAAATATAAATTAGCATCACTCTTTATTTGTAGTGCATTAATTTTGTTTGGGTGTTCTGAAGTAAAAAAAAATAAATTTCATTCTGATGACTTACTCGATTTCGCTGAGTCTAATTGTATTTTTTGGTATTTTAAATCAAAAGACTATGATTTATCTGACATCAAAAAAATAACTTCTGGCATTGTAGAGTTAAGTCATTATTCGGCTGAAAAATTCGAACAAACAGCAATATTAGTCAAAGAATACGCCCCTGACGTATCAAGTAAAGAAAATACAGATATTGAGCTTTTGAAGTGTTTTATCCTTAAAAAAGATCAACAATTCCTAAGTAAGCTTAATGGTATAAGAAAATTATAGTGCTAAAATCAACACCTGCGATGACACTCTTAATCTGAGTGACATCGTGGTTTAAATTCACTAGATATTTCAGGCTATAACGTTTTCTGTACCACTACAGCTCTCCCTGCGATGCTTTTAGGTATGTGGGGCAGAGTAAAATTTATTTGATTACCATAGATTTCCTAATCCAGAGAAGCACCTTTAGACTCTCAGCTCTATCACGTTTGTGTCCATAAACGGTTTAGGGTGGTGACTCATTTCCCCAAAGTTTGTTTCCCTCCTAATTATGCAAAATCAAATATTGAGTAATAGTACCCAAAAATAAAGCCAATGATGTTTAAGCTTTCAAGCAGAATTCCCATGCACATGTAGTCGGCTGGTATATTTGGGGTATTTGAAGTAAGTTATTGTAAGTATATTGAATAATAATTCGTATTTAGTCTTCTTTTACGTGGCAAATTCACATGCGTGTTAATCCCAATAAGTGCGCATGCGCACTGTACAAATGCTATACGATTTTCAGGTTGAGGTGTTTTCAATGAAAAAGGTAATCTCAGTTACAGTCTTAGGTTTGTCAGTCTTAGGTTTGTCATTATTGGGGTGTAATCATAATTATGAAGGGGAGTATTTAGCGACAGAAGGAGTTGACTGTACCCTAAATTCTAATATAAATAATAACGATGTTTTTCTTGAAATTAGTCTTCAGAGTGAAGGTTATACTGCTATCGCACCAAGGGTGTTAAATTTGGGGCTGGGATCTACAAGTGATGGGACGGCATCGCCATCTGAAGATGATATATTAAATTTTAACTTTTCTAAACGTGGACCGAGAGTAAGGGGAGCACCTACAAATCCAAGCCCCTTTAAGTCGGTCTCAATGTCAATAAAGGTCCATCCAACCAAGCATAATCATATATTAATTCATGAGTCGTATGCTTCACTCATTGACGATAATAATGGCTATATAAATTTGTTAAAAGCCGACCAAAAGCAGCCTAACTATATCCCTCTTTGTTTAATCAAAAAAAATACAATAAACTATCTATGGTTAAGCGCTAAAACGTTTTTGTCCAAAAACGAGTTAGCAGCCCCGCACTTAAGATGCTGTAATTGCCATGACTATCAATCCATATCATCTAAACTATTCTGTTCTAAAAAATCTTCCCTTTTGACACAGATAAAGTTCAGGATTTAAACAAAAGTTTGTTATACTCCGCGGCCGCTTATCGATGGCACTCAATGGGGTGTATCATTCAAGCTTAACGTTTTTCAACTATCCTAAGACGTTAATCAACCCAGTTAAGCATGATATCTGCCATTAACAATGGCTATAGGCCCAAATACTCTAGATTGACCTTGTGCAGCTAACTTAGCTTGTTGCAACTAAATCGCTTTGTTTTGATGTACATACAGGAACCGCACCATGAAATTCGAATCTTTTAGCTTCGCCCCAGAAATATTACGCGCGATCGCTGAGTGCGGTTATCAATCTATGACGCCAATTCAACAACAAGCGATACCGGCAATCCGTCGTGGTGAAGATGTCCTAGCAAGCGCTCAAACAGGCACGGGTAAAACAGCAGCATTTGCGCTGCCTATATTACAAAGAATGTGTGATAACCCAAAAGAGACGATGCCGTCTAACACTCGTACTTTAATTCTGACTCCAACTCGTGAGCTTGCCGCACAGGTTGCAGACAACATTAGCGCTTACAGTAAACATCTTAATTTAACGGTATTAACCATTTATGGCGGCGTTAAAATAGAGACCCAATCACAAAAACTTAAACGCGGTGCCGACGTTATTGTTGCTACACCAGGTCGTTTACTTGAACACATTGTGGCGTGTAACTTAAGTTTGTCGAATGTTGAGTTTTTAGTACTCGATGAAGCCGACCGTATGCTTGATATGGGCTTTAGTGCTGACATTAAAAAGATTCTCCAAGCAGTAAACAAAAAACGTCAAAACATGTTGTTCTCTGCGACCTTCTCTTCTGAGGTTAAAAAGCTAGCGAATGACATGCTTGAAAAGCCTAAAGTGATTACTGTTGATAAACAAAATACTACTGCCGACACCGTTAGCCAGGTGGTATATCCAGTAGAGCAGCGCCGTAAGCGTGAATTAATATCTGAGTTAATCGGTACCAAAAACTGGCAACAGGTGTTGGTGTTTACCGCGACTCGTGACGCAGCAGACAAATTGGTCAAAGAGCTTAACTTAGATGGTATTCCATCGGGTGTGGTTCATGGCGAGAAAGCACAAGGCAGCCGTCGTCGTGCGTTACGTGAATTTGTTGAAGGTAAAATTCGCGTATTGGTGGCCACTGAAGTCGCTGCCCGTGGTCTTGATATTAAAAATCTTGAATACGTTGTTAACTACGATTTACCGTTTTTAGCCGAAGATTACGTCCACCGTATTGGCCGTACAGGTCGTGCAGGTAAAACCGGTGTGGCAATTTCGTTTGTGAGCCGCGAAGAAGAACGCACCCTAGCTGATATTGAAAAGCTAATCGGTCAGCCAATTCGTCGAGTCACAGTACCGGGTTATGAAGTGGGTAGCCGTGAAGTACTGCTTAAGCAGATTGAAAAGCGCCGTAGTTTTGCTAAAAAACAACAACGTGGTGATAACGCTGGCGCCCAGATGATTGCTGAGAAAAACATGGACGGACGTCGTGTTAAAGTGGGTAAAGTCAGCAGCACGGTTAAATACAAAAAGATTAAATAACTCAACTCGAAAGAGTTAATGGTAATAGAAAAAAGCGCTTAGGCGCTTTTTTTGTGTTTGAATGAAATGAATTGTGTGATTATGAGGTCTACTTTAGTCGGGACATTACTCTATAAGGACTTATCATGTTAAAAACTCTGCTTATTGCCACCGCACTTACGTTAACCAGTTTAGCCAGTGTGGCTAAGCCTATTGCCAGTGACGAGAACAATGTCATGCCACTGCTCAATGGCCACCAGATACCAGCAATAACCCTGCAAGATGTTGATGGTAAAGCGGTTGAACTCAGTAAACTTGTGGCGCAAAAGCCGACTATATTTTTCTTTTACCGTGGCGGTTGGTGTCCATTTTGTAATTCGCAAATGGGTCAGTTAAAAGCCATTGAACCAAAACTGATTGAGATGGGTTTTCAATTAGTGGGAATTTCACCAGACACGCCAGAAAAGATGCGCGCGTCGATGAATAAACAAGAACTCGATTATTTATTGCTGTCTGACACCTCAATGGCGGCATCGCAAGCATTTGGTTTAGCCTATTACACCAGTGCAGATATCACTAAAAAATATACTGCCAGTTTAGCGGTAACCAATGAACTGTTTACTACCCCTGCAGGTGAAAAACGCTTAGTGTTACCCGTGCCAGCTGTCTATTTGGCAGATAAAAGTGGTTTAATTCATTTTCAATATGTGAATCCAAACTACAAGGTTCGCCCTGCGCCAGAGCTAATTTTAACCGCTGCTGAGTTACTCGTTAAACCTTAGTTAACGCCAAATTCAAATAGAATCTAGCCAACATTAATCCAATAATGTTGGCTTTTTTAACTTACTCTTTTGAGTCAGCACCCTCTAATACAACACTATAGTGTTATGACACTTACCCACTCACACTTGGTGCTTTCAACAACGACACTTCTACACACCGATACATCTAGACTTATCGTAATTAAATACAATCTTTCATCACAAAAAACCTCGAAATACAGGCGTTTTTAGCCAATTAGTGCATTTTATATTGGATTTTTAATACCTCATCTCGTTACACTGTTCGGCATATAAGAATATCCCTACACAGAGGCTGTAAATTACCATGTCTATTGCTACTACATTTGGCACAGCAAATACTTCTGGCACGATTAAGGCGATGCTATTAGGTTGCGGTGAACTCGGCAAAGAAGTTGCCATTGAGCTACAACGTTACGGAATTGAAGTTATCGGAGTTGATCGCTACCCCAATGCCCCAGCAATGCAAATTGCCCATCGTTTTCATGTGATTAACATGCTGGATGCAAAAGCATTAAAAGCAGTTATCGAGCTTGAACAGCCGGATTTAGTGATCCCTGAGATTGAAGCTATTGCCACCCAAACGTTAGTGGAACTAGAACAGCAAGGTTTACATGTGGTGCCAACCGCTAACGCAGCCAAACTCACTATGGACCGTGAGGGCATACGCCGACTTGCGGCAGAAACCTTAGCGATACCAACATCAAAGTACTTTTTCTGTGACACCCTAGCTGAATTTGAACAGGCCGTTACCGACATTGGTGTTCCATGCGTGGTTAAGCCAGTAATGAGTTCGTCAGGTAAAGGCCAGAGTGTGATTAAGTCAGCACAAACCATCCAGCAAGCATGGTCTTACGCCCAAGAAGGTGGACGAGCAGGTAAAGGACGAGTAATTGTTGAAGCCTTTATTCCGTTTGATTACGAAATTACCTTACTGACGATTAGCGCCGTAAATGGCATCCATTTTTGCGACCCTATTGGCCATAGACAAGAAGATGGCGATTATCGTGAATCGTGGCAACCGCAGGCGATGTCGGCTGGGGTATTACACAAGGCACAAGCCATGAGTAAACGAGTTGTTGAGGCATTAGGCGGATATGGACTCTTTGGTGTTGAGCTATTTATTCGTGGTGATGAAGTGTATTTTTCTGAAGTGTCGCCAAGGCCACATGATACAGGTTTAGTAACCTTAATCAGCCAGGATTTATCTGAGTTTGCCTTGCATGTACGTGCGATCTTAGGATTACCAATAAGCAATATTGTGCAGCATGGTCCTAGTGCTTCTGCGGTTATTCTTGCTGAAGGCACATCCACCAATATCCGTTACCAGGGTATGGCTGCCGCCTTAGCGCCAGCCGATACTCAATTACGCTTGTTTGGTAAGCCAGACATTGATGGCCGCCGCCGCTTAGGTGTGGCGTTAGCCCGCGATAACTCGGTAGAACAAGCGGTCGAAAAAGCAAAAACTGTTGCCAGCCATATCAAGGTACTGTTTTAACGTCACAGGATATTATTTTAACGTCACAGGATATTGTTCTGTCACCAAGCTGAATATCGATGAACTAAGCCGTGGAGTATCTGCGGCTTAGTTTTTTACTGTTGGCATTGGTTTAGGCAGTGGTTTATCTGCTAAGTGAAAGTGGACTAACATTAGCAAACGAAACAGCGCTTTAAGTTTAAGATCTTGATCAAGCTTACCCGCGTGAATCAGTTTTTTCAGTACCGTTATTTTTATGTACAGTTTTTTAATCAACACGCCGCTTGGCTCACCTAGGTATTTATCGAACTCTTTATAACCCTCAATAGTTCGCGGTACTAACTTAGCCTGACTAATATGTAATCCCGACAGTATCGCTTTATCGAACGCTTGGGTTTCTAGCCCCTTGATAATGTCGGTTGCACTGAGTTGTTGCGCCAAACCATCCACAATAAAATGAATATTTGATTCAATTTCAAATTGCAGCGCATGGGTATCGTGGCGCACATTATCAAATCTGCTACGTTCTTTATCAACAAAATCAAACAGGACTTTCCATAGTGACATGTGTCGTTATCCGCTCTAGTTGTGAGTGTTAATCGAACGCTATAAATGACAGATCTAAACACCCAGCACTATATCTAAGTTATAAGCTCTAAACTCTAAACTCTAAACTCTAAACTCTAAACTCTAAATTTTAAATTTTAATCTAAGCTTTAAACTCGAGACTAAACAGGTTAAAAGTGGTTGGTTTAGTGATAGCTTTAGCCGTTAATTCTATTCAACATTTTACCTTGTTGAAAATAGAGAACATTTTCAAGCGCAATATTAAGTAGATTTTGCCTAGCTTGTAATGTCGCCCATGCAATATGCGGCGTGATAGTAATGTTGGCTGCACTAAGTAACGGATTATTGCTACTTGGCGGCTCAGTGGATAACACGTCAACTGCCGCAAAGCCGTTACCATTGTTAAGCCATTGAGCGAGATCATTTTCATTAATCAAATCGCCACGGGCGGTATTCACTAATAAACAACCCGGTTTAAGTAAGCGTAAACTGTCGCTATTGATCATGTATTTGGTTGCTGTACTCAGCGGACAATGCAGCGAAATAATATCGGCTTGTTGAAGCAGGATGTCGCGTTCACACCATTGAATAGCATCAGGTAAATTGGTTTTAGGTTTAGCACTGGTAATCAACACTTTCATGCCAAACGCGACACCTAAATTGGCAACCTGTTGGCCAATATCACCATAACCTACCACACCCAGCGTGAGGCCTTTTAATGAGGTTAAGGGTGATAAGGTAAAACAAAAATCTCGTTGCGTTACCCATTGTCCTTGTTTTACGGCTTGGTCATGTAAGGCAACTTGTTGCTTATGATGTAAAATATGGGCAAACACCATTTGTGCTACGGCATCAGGACCATAAGCAGGAATATTAGTGACAACAATACCCTGCGCTGTTGCTGCATCAACATCGACCACATTGGTTCCTGTGGCAAGAACACCAATATAGCTTAATGCGGGCAGTTGCTTTAAGGTCGCGGCACTCAATAGCGTTTTATTGGTCAGCACGATGTGTGCACCTTGGCAGCGACTGACGATTTGTTCGAGTGTGGTATGGTCGTAAATATCACATTCGCCTAAAGCCTCAAGCGCTTGCCAACTCAAATCACCCGGATTAAGTGTATAACCATCTAATACCACTATTTTCATTTATTGCCCCATTCCATTGTTTACAAAAATACGTTACTGGCTTGCGCTAACGCATTCCTCTAGAGGTTTTAATGCGCTCGTAAGCGGCTTGAATATCTTGTGCTTTGGTGTTGGCTAATTCCATCATCTCTTCAGGTAAGCCTTTAGCCACAAGCTTGTCTGGATGATGTTCATTCATCAACTTACGGTAAGTTCGTTTTACGTCTTGATCGCTAGCAGATTCTTGCACGCCAAGTAGCACATAGGCATCAGTAAGCGGCATTTTATTACCTTGTGGCGACTGATGATGACTAAATTCAGCTTGCCAACGCGCCAATAAAGCATCCAGTTGCGCAGCAAGACCAAGCTTAGTGGCAATAACCGACAATATTTGCTTTTCATTGGCATGTAATTCACCATCGGCCAAGGCTGTTTGAATTTGGATTTCCAAGAACATTTGCGCTAACTCGACTCGTCCTTGAGTGGCTTTTCGAAACAGTTCTAGCTGCTTTAGCAAATCAAAATCAGCTTGGCGGCCTTGACGAAAAGCCGTTTGCGCATCGATACGTGACTGACCAGACAACTTCATTTGATCCATTAACATGGTCGCTATACGAATATCGGTTTCAGTCACTCGCCCTGACGCTTTAGCAACATGGCCCATTACGGCAAATGTTGAATTAAAAAACATCGCCTGACGTTCACTGCCTTTACGCATTATCGAGGTTAACCCTTGGCGCCTATCGAAAGCATGGCCTAACCATAATCCTAAAATTGCACCAAAGAAACGCCCGAACATATACCCAATGATAAATCCAAAAACTTTACCCCAAATTCGCATGTTGTTTTCCACTACGGTTAATAATTAATAAACAGCTAGCCATTATCAAAGGCGTAGCTTAAAGCGGTAACTGAGTCTCTATATCAACTAACCGGCGCTGTAATTTATCCAGGCGCTCAAGTGTGCCGACATCGCACCAATAAGCATCAAAATGCTCACCTTGTATTTGTTGCTGGCCAATGGCTTGTTTAAGCAAAGGACCCAAAGCCTGTTTACCTTCAGGCAACTGACTAAATAATTGAGGATGATAAATCCCCAGTCCAGCAAACGTTAACCTTTGTTCATCGCTCAAGGTTAATTTACCTTGGGCATCAATAGCAAAATCACCCTGTTGATGATGTTCTGGATTATCCACTAACCACAAATAAGCTTGTGCTTCACCTTGGTAAACGCGCTGATATGCCAAGGTGACGTCGGGCAAGTGATCGATAAAAATATCACCATTGATAACCAAAAAAGGTTCGTCCCCCAACCAAGGTAATGCTTGCTTGATCCCCCCAGCAGTTTCTAACGCTGTGGTTTCTTCGCTGTAGTTAATCTGCAAACCCCATCGACTCCCATCGCCTAGCATTTCAGGTAACTTATGCCCTAACCAAGCTTGATTGATCACAACCTCAGTCACGCCAATTAACGCGAGCTTTTCTAAGTGATATTCAATTAAAGGTTTACCTGCAACGCTCACTAATGGTTTAGGTAAGGAGTCTGTTAACGGGCGCAAACGCTCCCCGCGTCCTGCAGCCAGTATCATCGCTTTCATGCTTCGCTTACCGCCTCATTAGTATTTTTGTGGTTTACTAACGGTAAAATCACCCTGTGAACCCACAGACTAAAATCGGTAGTTTGTGGGTATTTCATCCCAATATCAGCAACATATTGTAAGGTTAATGGAATATCAGCCAGATAACCGCGCTTACCGTCACGATGATATAACCGCGCAAAAATACCCGCAGCTTTGATATGACGTTGTAATCCCATTAAATCAAACCACTGGGTATAAGTAACGTAATCAACATTTTCATCCATTAATTGGTGATCTATAGCGAGCTGAAAATGATATCTCATCAAGTGATTAACGATATCATCTGGCCAACGCACGTAACAATCGCGCAGCAATGATACCGCATCATAAGTCACTGGCCCATGGACTGCATCTTGAAAGTCAATCACCGCTAACGCTTGATCATTTATCAGTAAATTACGGCTATGGTAATCACGATGCATGCCCACTTTTGGCTGCGCCAGTGCATTGTCGGTTAAGGCTGCAAACGTAGCCGCAATCATTTGTTGCTCATTATCCGTCAATGCGTAATCTAAATGCTCTTTTAGTAACCAATCGACAAAAATAGCTAATTCTCTTGCCACAAAAACGTCATCGTAATCAGCTAAAGGTCCATCTTCGGTTTCCGTTACCGTGGCAATGACCGGCAATAAGTTTAATGCCTGCTTATAATAGTCGGTCACATTGTCTCTATTCAGCACCGACAAAAGTTGTAATTCGCCTACATCAGTTTGTAAGACAAAACCATAGTCTTCGCAGGTTGCAAGCACTTCGGGTACCAGTAAGCCTGCATGTTGATAAGCCTTGGCCATTGCCACAAATGGCGCGATGGGCACTAAGTCGATCGGTGAATCTGAAACAATGTAATCAATACCTTGATGATGAAGACGAAAATAGCGTCGAAAACTGGCGTCGCCGCAGATCAAGTTAATGGCAACTTTATCGCCGAAATATTGGTATAACCAGTTACTTAACGCGACAAATCTTGGGTCAGATAAAATCATCTCAATGGCTCTTAACGAAAAATTGCTTTATTATAGCCAGCATAACATTTGGAAACAGCTAAAGAATGGAATGTTTCATCTAGCTGAGTATCTTTTTCTCTCCAAAACTTTCCGGAATCAGAATTCATAAATTATTGACAACAATGCAGATCCGTTATTTTCTGGCACTAAGCCTACTCCCAAATATCGTGTTGGCCGATGAGCCTACAACGACAGAAGCGCCTTCATTGCAATGCGTTGTTGCTCCGCCTGTGTCTCGTTCATTCGAAGACCGTGCAGCATTAACCGGCATATCAGACGATCAAATTGTTATCATTAGCGATCACTCTGCCGTTGCTTACAATAACCAAGCTGAGTTTTCGGGTGATGTGAGTTTCAGCCAGGGACTTCGCCATATCGCTGCTGACAATGCGGTATTAGATCAAAAACAACAACGCTTAAATGCAGAAGGTAACCTTATCTTTAAAGATGAGTTATTTACCGTCACAGCAGATACCTTAGAAGCCCAAATGAGCACGAATAACGCCACCTTAAAAGGGGCTCAGTATTGGCTACATGGGCAACAAGTACATGGCGATGCAGAAAAACTACAGATAACTTCAGACAATAATCTATTGCTAACAAAAACCAACTTCACTACCTGCCCTCCTGGTGATGAATCATGGTTACTTGAAGCCGATATGATCAAAATTGACAGCAAAGAAGAATGGGGTGAAATTTGGAATGCCAAGCTGCGTATTGCCAACATCCCAGTATTATATATCCCGTATATGACAGTGCCTGTATCAGATAAGCGTAAAACCGGCTTTTTATTCCCAAGTTTTAGTACCAGCACCACTAACGGTGTAGAAGTTAGCACCCCGTATTATTGGAATATCGCCCCAGAGTTTGACTTAACTTTCACCCCGGACTTCATGTCTTCGCGTGGGTTGTATACCAAAACGGAATTTCGCTATCTCGCTGGCGAACAGCAAAATGGCCAGTTCAATGTCGAATATTTAGGTAGCGACAGTAAGCTAACCTCTAATGCTGACCGTTATTTGTATCACTGGAGCCATCAAGGCGCAGTCAACAAAAACTGGCGAGTAAGATCAGACTATACCGATGTGTCTGATAACAATTATTTCAACGATTTAAATTCCGACGTTAATCAGTCAACCGACAACCAGTTATCACGGATCGGTGAAGCCAGTTATTTTGAACGCAACTGGGACTTCAACATGCGCGTGCAAGACATTAAAGTGCTTGGTGAAGATGAAAAACCGTATCAAGTGATGCCACAGCTAAACTTTAATTATCGTTCTGCAGACATTTTTAACTCTATCGACTTTAAATTTAATTCAGAACTGACCAATTTCCGTCATCAAGATAATGAATATAATACAGCTACCCGCTTACATTTAGTGCCTAGCTTAATTTGGCCAATACAAGGGCCAGCAGGTTCATTTACCAGTGAAGTTAAATTACTGCAAACTCAGTACTGGCAGCAAAACATCGACGAAGACTCAACATTAGACGACAGTATAAGCCGTACGATTCCTCAAGCGCGTTTACACGGTCAGGTGAATTTTGAGCGAGCAACCCAATTGTTTGATGAACAATACCGTCAAACCCTTGAACCTCAGATTCAATATCTTTATGTCGGCTATGAAGACCAATCCAATATTGGTATTTATGACACCGCACAATTACAAGAAGACTATTATGGTCTGTTCCGCGATCGCCAATACTCAGGCTTAGACCGTGTTGCTGATGCCAACCAATTTACCTTAGGTTTTACCACTCGTTTATTTGATCAAACTAACCGCGAAAAACTCAAGTTTAGCGTGGGGCAAATCATGTATTTGGAAAACTCTAAAGTCAGTATTGACGATGCTTTCGAAGAAACAACCCAGTCAACATCGGTATTAGCGGCTGAATTAGATGCCCAGTTATACAACGATTGGTTTGTGAGTGGTTCAGTACAACACGACTCTGAAACGGGTGAAAACAAAAAGAATGAAATCACTTTGGATTATCGCCCAAGTAGCGACCGATTATTGCAGTTAAGCTACCGTTATGTACCCGACTTATTAAATACCAACACCAATGATCAAGTTGATATTTCCCAAGCAGGCGTGCGTACATCGTGGCCTATTAGTGACAACTTATATTTTGTCGGTAACTACTATTACGACCTCAATGAATCTCGTAATATTGAAACTTACACTGGCGTACAATACGAGTCATGTTGCTGGGCATTGCGCTTAAGTTATCATTATCGTATCAAAACCAACTACGATGATGATTTATCAGAAAGCGTTGACGGACGCGAAGAGTTTGAAAGCGGTGTTTACCTAAACTTTGTCATTAAAGGCTTAGGCGGATCAGGTCCGTTAGGGGTAGACGACATGTTAAATGAAGGCTTATTTAACTACCGTAAACCACTTTACTTGAGGAATTAGCATTCTTTTGTGATAGATTGCTGAACCTAGCGACAAACTCATAGTCCAATAACAACAAACATGCTGTTGAGTATGAAGTAGTAACCTTATTTTGGCGATGTATTGCCAGTTTATATTGAATCGAATGTGCCAAGGATTTTGTGGATGAAACACAGTAAAAAAATAATTTTTGCATTACTAGCATTAGCTATGAGTAACACCAGTGTTGCTGCGCCAATGCCATTAGATCGCGTATCAGTACAAATTAATGATGGCATCATTCTTGAGAGTGAAATCACCAACATGGTTTCAACTGTTAAAGCCAATGCTAAAGCAGCTAAACAAACATTACCGTCTGATGATGCCTTACGTACCCAGGTTATCGAACGTCTCATTTTAACTCACTTGCAAATGCAAATGGCTGAACGTATCGGCTTGCAGATTGGTGATTTACAATTAGACCAAACGATTGAAAACATAGCTAAAGAACAAAAAGTCACCGTTGCGCAAATGCAACAAACTATTGAAAGCGAAGGTACGAGCTTTAGCCAATATCGCGAACAGTTACGTCAAGAAGTCACTCTAGGTGAAATTCAGCGTATTCAAGTGCAACGCCGTATTCAGGTTTCACCACAAGAAATTAGTGGCTTAGTGAAATTAATTCAAGAGCAAGGCTTAAAAGATGTTGAGTTTCAAATTGGTCACATTCTGATTGAAATACCAAGCAACCCAACGAGCGAACAACTTGAAAGTGCTAGCCGCCGTGCAGAAATCGTGCTTAAACGTTTAAATAATGGCGACGATTTCCGTAGTACCGCTATTGCGTCTTCATCAGGTCCTAAAGCGTTAGAAGGCGGGATTTGGGACTTTATGAACATTAACGAAATGCCAACCTTGTTTGCTGAAGTTATCAGTAACGCCAAAAAAGGTGACATAATCGGTCCGATTAAATCGGGTTCAGGCTTCCATATTATTAAAGTAGTCGACACTCGTGGTTTACAAACCCAAGAAGTTGAAGAAGTAAAATCACGCCATATCCTGTTAAAGCCATCGCCGATATTATCGGAAGATCGCGCAAAAGCGATGTTAGCTAACTTTTTGACTCAAGTTCGTGCAGGTGACGCAGATTTTGCTAAATTAGCCACTCAGTACTCTGAAGATCCAGGTTCTGCAGCTAAAGGTGGTGAGTTAGGTTGGGCAGACCCAAGCATGTATGTGCCAGAGTTTACGCAAACACTAGCCAGTCTTCAGGAAGGCCAATACAGTGAGCCTTTCCGAACAACTCATGGCTGGCATGTAGTGCAACTTGAATCGCGCCGTAAAACTGATGCAACCGAACAATTTAACAGTAACCGTGCTCATCAATTAATCTTCCGTCGTAAGTTTAATGAAGAGCTACAAAACTGGTTAGACGAAATGCGTTCAGAAGCGTATATCGAAATCGTTGAGCCAGAAAGCAAACGAGGCTAAGCAAAATTAATGACTAAACGTATTGCCATCACTCCAGGCGAACCAGCAAGTATTGGTCCCGACTTAGTCATCAAACTCGCTCAACAGGCCTGGCCTGTTGAGTTAGTTGTTTGTGCCGACCAAAATTTGCTCATGACACGAGCAAAAATGCTTGGACTGCCTTTACAACTCAGGCCTTATCAACCATCGCAACCACCGAAGCCGCAAACAGCAGGCACATTAACCATTGCTCCTTTTGCAGTAGCAGAAGAAGTTGAGTGTGGTGTACTGAATGAAGCTAACAGCGCTTATGTAGTAGAAACTTTGCGCTACGCCGGTGAAAAAAATATGTCGAATGAATTCGACGCGGTCGTTACCGGTCCTGTGCACAAAGGCATTATTAACCAAGCAGGTATTCCATTTAGCGGTCATACCGAATTTTTTGCACTACAAGCTAATTGCGCAGATGTCGTCATGATGCTTGCAGCCCCAGGGTTACAAGTGGCGCTAATGACCACACATATTCCATTAGCTTACGTTGCAAAGGCCATTACCCGCGACAGACTACATCACATTATTAGCATTTTGCATCGTGAATTGGTCAGTAAATTTGGTTTAGGCTCACCCAAAATTTATGTGTGTGGACTCAATCCACACGCAGGAGAAGACGGCCATTTAGGCCGTGAAGAAATCGATACCATCATACCTGCGCTCAACGAGTTACGAGAACAAGGCATGGATATTGTTGGCCCGTTGCCAGCCGATACCTTATTCCAGCCTAAGTATCTCGAACAAGCTGACGTGGTATTAGCTATGTATCATGACCAAGGATTACCTGTGCTTAAATCATTAGGTTTTGGCAAGTCGGTCAATATCACCTTAGGTTTACCTTATATTCGCACCTCAGTCGATCACGGCACCGCGCTAGAATTGGCCGGCAGTGGTAAAGCGGATTGCGGCAGTTTTACCTGTGCATTAAACAAAGCCATCGAATTGGCCTCAAAAAGTAAGTAACCCATTTTAATGAGTAATAAAGTACATTTAGGCCACACGGCCAGAAAGCGTTTTGGACAAAACTTCTTAACTGATCAAGGCGTGATTAGCAGCATCGTAGGCGCTATTGCACCTGATAATGATCATGTAATGGTTGAAATTGGACCTGGTTTAGGTGCATTAACTGAACCTGTTGCAGATATGATTGATAACTTAACCGTTGTTGAATTAGATCGTGACTTGGTTAAACGCTTACAATATCACCCAGTACTTAAAGACAAACTGACCATTCACCAAGGTGATGCATTACAGTTTGATTTTGGTCAGTTGCAACAGCCTGGCAAGAAAATGAAAGTGTTTGGTAACCTTCCTTACAATATTTCAACGCCACTGATGTTCCATTTGTTTGAGTTTGCTGAACAAATAGAAACGATGCATTTTATGTTGCAAAAAGAAGTGGTTTTGCGCTTATCAGCAAGTCCTGGCACCAAAGCTTATGGCCGTTTAACGGTGATGGCACAATATTATTGCCAAGTGGTACCCGTTTTAGAAGTGCCACCAACAAGCTTTACTCCTGCTCCGAAAGTCGATTCTGCAGTGATAAGATTATTGCCTTTTGAAGTCAAACCTTGGCCGTGTAAAAATGTCGATGTATTAAGACACTTAGTCACGACAGCATTTAATATGCGCCGTAAGACTTTGCGTAATAATTTAAAAACCTTAATCTCAGACGAAGATTTTGCAACACTGCAAATTGACGCAAGTCTGCGGCCAGAACAAATTAGTGTCCCACAATATGTGGCAATGGCTAATATGCTGTGTGATAAAAAAGATTAATTATAAGGGCATGCATATTGAGCATGCCCTTTTGCTTTAGGACATAACATGACCCAAGTTGAATCGCCTATTAAGATTAAAGTCGACACCCAATATTTAGAACAACAATCCGATGCTGCCGATAATAAATACCTTTTTAGCTATACCATTACCATCATCAACTTAGGTGATAATAAGGTGACTCTTAAAGACCGTCATTGGATCATCACCGATGCTGACGGCGAACAGAATGAAGTAAAAGGCCCTGGCGTTGTTGGTGAAACCCCCACTATTGCACCCAATACTGCTTACCAGTATACCAGTGGCACTGTGATGGAAACGCCGGTGGGCTTTATGCAAGGATCTTATGGTATGGAAAATCATAAAGGCGAGCGCTTTTTAGCGACCATTCCACCTTTTCGCCTTGCTGTTCCTGGGATATTTCAATAACCCATGGCACACTATTTTGTCGGCGATGTTCAGGGATGTAACTCCGAGTTACAACTATTGCTACAGAAGGTGGCCTTTAACCCATCCAAAGATCAACTTTGGGCGGTTGGCGATCTTGTGGCCAGAGGTACTGAATCGTTAGCAACCCTTCGCTTCTTCCAATCATTACAAGATTCAGCAAAAGTGGTACTGGGCAATCATGACTTACATCTTTTGGCTCTGCACGGGAAGCTAAAACGAGCCAACCCACAAGATCATCTTGATGAATTACTCAACGCTCCTGATATTGATAATTTAGTCAATTGGCTCCGCCAACAGCCTTTAGTCAGAACCTTACCTGAACATAATATCATCATGACCCATGCGGGAGTGCCTCCACAGTGGGATATAGCAACCCTTGAACATGAAGCAGAGCAAGTCAGCTTTGCATTACAGCAAAATGATTATCTAAGTGCATTAATTGCCAAAATGTACACAGAAGATTCTGAGCACTGGTCTCCATCTTTGCACGGTATTGACAGACTACGTTATTGTATCAATGCATTAACACGTATGCGTTTTTTACACCTTGATGGCCGTCTTGATTTTAAATGTAAATCACCACCCAGCGAACAGCATACTGCCGAGTTACGTCCATGGTTTGAATTTGAATCAAAAACAGTACCGCAAAACACCATCATATTTGGGCACTGGGCGGCCTTAATGGGCCAAACAAGTAATCCGCACGTTCTCGCATTAGATACTGGCTGCTGCTGGGGAGAGCATTTAACACTATGGCATCTTGAAAAGAATGAAAAAATTACCCAAAAAAAGTTAATTTAACGTTAAACTAAAGTACCATTTAGCCGATAGCTAAATGTAGAATTTATTACGCTTGCCTGAGAAACAATCGCCCTTTAATAAATTCCTATCGTGGTATGCGATAGCACATACAAGATAAAAATCAGGATCAAATAATAATAGCCGGAGTACTGTATGAAAATTAATGTAGCGACCAGGGTCATTGGCGGTTTTACCGTGGTGACACTGTTATTGATGGTCCTCGGTGGCGTGACCATGCTGAGCAACAACAGTATTAAAGACGGGACGACTATTCTTAAGACGATCAGCCTACCGGCACTTGAATCGACGAGTATTTTAAGTGAAAACTTAAGCACCCAGCAAATTGAAGCGTTACTCGCTTATTACAGTGCGCATTCATCAAAGATTCCAGCGATAGAAAAGAAGCTCACTGATTTAGATAACGCATTTGAAAAAGATCTTGCTCGCTTAAATAATTTAGTAAGCAAACAGAATCAGCTTACTGCGCCATTAGCTGCGTTAACGAAAAGCTACACAGTGTATGAAACGAGTGCAAAAAAAATGATCGTAGAGCGTGAGAGTGCTCTTAGCTTGCAAGAGAAGTTACTCAAAATGCGCAGTAACCTGGAAAATGCAGCAGATGACTCTTCATCTATTTTATTAGACATCATCGATCTAGAAACCAGCGAAGATGAAACTGAACGCAGTTTGGCTGCGTCAGCCAGCTTAGTTGATGGTACATTCATCAATATCATTACCACAATTTATGATTTGGTGGCCTCAACTGAACAAAGTAAATATGACCTTATCATCAAAGAACTCGATTACATGGTCAGCGAAGCTTCATCAAAATTAGATCATATTGGTCGTCAGGGCAGTGGTATTGTCAGCAGTTCAGTTTTAGAAGATTTAACCGCTGAAAGTGCAAAAGTATTTAAGTTGCTAAAAGGCAGCGGTTCAATTATCGAGCTAAAACAACAACAATTAAATCACGAGTTTGCGGCCGCTAAACAGTTAATCGATACACAAAGCGAAGCAAAAGACGTCAACAAGAAAATGACTGTTTTGGCAAAAGCCATCGACACTTTCGCGAGTGATATCAGCACCACTGCCTTAGAAATCATTGATTCAGCAGCCATTAAAACGTTACTGGTAGTATTAACTGCCATTATCGTTGCCATTATTGTCAGTATTGCTGTTGTTAAACCATTGACCCGCTCGTTAGAGAAAGTCAATAAAGCGTTAAATGTGCTAGCTTCAGGTGATTTAACCCATAAATTAGATGACACTGGCCATGATGAATTCGCAGAATTAGCCAAAAACTGCAACCGGTTAGTCGACAGCCTACGAAGTCTTATTATTGGAATAGTTGATCGCTCAAATCAGTTAGCTGCTGCAGCAGAAGAAACCTCTGCAATTACCTCGCAAACCACTATCGGTATTCAAGAGCAAAAGAGCCAAGTGGACCAAGTTGCTGCTGCAACCACGGAACTGAGCTCGAGTGCACAACAGGTATCAATGAGCGCAGATCAAGCACTGAATGAGATTAAACAAGCTGACCAAGAAACACAGCATATGCGTACGCTTGCAGAAGAAAGCAAAAATACCATTATTGCCCTTGCTGAAGAAGTCGCTAAAGCCGGTATTGTTATTAATAAAGTCCATTCCGATAGTGCGTCAATCGGCTCTATTTTAGATGTGATCCGTGGGATTGCAGATCAAACTAACTTACTTGCGCTAAACGCGGCTATTGAAGCTGCAAGAGCTGGAGAACAAGGACGAGGCTTTGCTGTTGTGGCTGATGAGGTGCGTAACTTAGCATCACGTACCCAACACTCAACCAGTGAAATTCAGCAAATGATTGAAGTATTGCAACTTGGTACGCAAGAAGCCGTTGCAGTGATGGAATTGGGTCGTACTCAAGCACAGAGCTGTGTTGAAAAGAATGAACAATCAAATCTTGCCTTAGAGACCATTAGTAAGTCAGTTCACAGAGCCTTTGATTCTGGTAACCATATTGCCCAAGCAGCCCAAGAGCAAAATATCGTTAGCCAACAAGTTTCAGAAAAGCTCGAACATATTGCCTCTATTTCAGAAGAAACCTCAATAGGTGCGGATCAAACGGCACAATCAAGTCAGCAAGTTGCGATGCTTGCTGAAGAACTACAAGCGTCGGTACGCGAGTTCAAGGTTTAATCTATACAATATAAGTTAGTATTCACAAAAGGCCCTTAGTGGGCCTTTTTTATTGCCTGTAATATTTGATTACGAGTAACTGACACTCTGATGGTAAATGAAATAAATCGATTTATAACAAGCAAAATATTATGCCTAAACTAGTCGCTGAACAGCCACAGAGCACGCTTTCAACTATCAACTCACGCGTGTGTTAACCTTGATTGTAATTGGTAACGCAAGCCAGAAACCAATGGCTTGTCTGGCATTAATAAAACATGGATTTTAGACTCAAATTGATGTGCAGATAGGTCGCCGTAAGTAGCAAGTTATCAGTAAACAGGCTGAAAATTGAAAGCAAACAACAAATAAATATAAGGCGAATGTAATCCGTCATTGCTAATCAACCTAATGGGTAAATTATCGACATAAAAAATGCCGATAATTACTTATCGGCATTTCTAATTACATTGACTGACTCAACGATGACACATCGCCAGAATTAGCCACCAACTCGGTCTTTAATCGCGGCAGTAATCGGGCTACCGTCATGACCATTAGCAGCTGCCCAATCTAGAATAGTTTTGCCATCAGCCTCAGGAATAGCTAAATCACTTGAAGGTAGACGCTTTGCGATAAACTCACCGACATCATTAGCATTTGAATTGTAGGCAGTACGCAATAAACTGCTGCCATCACAAGAAATGCCTGAATAAACATTACGTAATTTAACACGACTTTCTTTCATCTTCTTACGTAAACGGCTTTTGTCGTCTGATTTCACATAATCACAAATATTTGCAACTAATTGATCTGTATCGGCGATAGCAGGGGCTGACACAAAAGATGCTGCAATCAGGGCTGCAATAGCTACAGGCAATAGACGCATCTGACACTCCTTTATATTTTATAGTTATATAACTATGTATAGAGATCATGCTTTAGATCACTTTTACATATTAATTTCAGGGGTAAACCCGACTAATTTAACACTTTTTAACTAAAGTGTTAAAGCTATATTGCAATCCTTTGTCGTTTGTTGCAGTTACTGAGTTCTGTAAATCCCAAGAACCATCATCCCAGGCAGGAAATACCGTGTCACCCTCTACATCGACATCAATTAACGTTAGATATAATACGTCAGCTTGAGGCAATAGTTGTTGATAAAGTTGACCACCACCAATCACCACCATTTCTTCACAATCACCCGCGGCAGTGATAGCTTCATCGAAACTTTTTACACAGGTAACACCTTCAATACTCAGCTGACTATTACGGCTAATCACTATATTGTGGCGCCCGGGCAATGGTCGACCAATTGACTCATAGGTTTTGCGCCCCATAACAACAGGTTTTGACAAGGTCATCGCTTTAAAGTGGCGTAAATCTTCAGGTAAATGCCAAGGCATTTTATTGTCTTTACCTATAACTCTATTGTTGGCCATTGCGGCAATCATTGCGATACGCATTGAAGCAAAATCCTTATGGTTAAATAATTGGTCTGTTACGGTAGTAAAGCAAACTTGGTAACGCTAACCCTACCGCCAGCGCACCTAAGATAAATACTGTTTTTAAACCGTTGACGATGACCTGAGCTGTGAGTTCGGGACTAACCTGACTCTGTGCTGTGAGTTGAATTAATGCAATGACAGTATTGAATGCATACGTTCCTGGTACCATTGGAATAATGGCAGCAACAGCGTACATCAATGGTGGAGCAAGGTGACGTTTGGCAAACTGAATAGTAATCAAGCCAACAATAGCTGCGGCGATGAATGTCGCCCATTCAATTGGCATTGAAAAATGTAATAAGAAAGTTCTTGAGCTGTGGCCAATAGCACCTGCGATGGCACAATAAATTAAATAGCGTTTAGGGACATTAAACACCATCGCAAAACCGACCGCAGGTATCGCCGAAAAAAAGGCATCATGCAGCAATAAACTTAGAAAGGATAACATTAAAATATCCCTCCCATTTGCATCGCAATGGTAATACCAATAACCGATGCTAAAGTTAATAGGGTTGCATGACCCCAGCGGGAAATACCCACATTCATGTGACCTTTGACCATATCCGAAATTGCATTAATCAACGGAAACCCTGGTACTAGCATCAACACGCTGGCCGCCATTGCTGCTTGAGGTGTTTCGGAGATAGATCCAAGATAGCCGATTTGAGCTATAGCCGTGATCACAAATGCAGTCAGTGAGAAGTTAACCAATAAATTGAAATGTCGAGATGCCAGAAAAAGGCGTACTATCATTCCAACCGCTGAGGCAAAAAATGTGATCAAGCATGCCATCATGTCGCCATCAAATAAGTGACAGAAACTTGCGCACGACAAACCTATCATAGGAACTACGGCAATTGCGGGGTATGTTTTAGGAGAAATATGAGCGAGGCGTCTACGAACGTCATTGGCACCATAAATACCTTTTTCGGCTAGTATGCAAATTCGTTGAAGCTCACAAATCACCATCATATTAATGCCATGAGCACGAATACGACGGGTTGTGGTAATGCATCTACCGTGTACCAAGCTAGTTAATACTAATGCATTGGATGATATTGATAATTCAATGCTAGCAATACCGAGTGCTTTACCAAGGCGCTGACTAATCTCTTCAACGAGATCAGACTCAGCACCATATGCCAGTAGTAGCTGCGCACAGCGTACTACAAGGCGGGTAATTTCATTTTGGCTATCTTCGTACACGACGTCCTCAAATGAGCTCTTTAACGTTGATAGATGACTTCTACATCATAGTCATCATCATCAAAATCTTCGTCAAAGTCATCATCATAATTTTCATTAGCGTTTTCATCTTCAGCGCTATGGTAATTATCCCATTTAAACTCAACGTCAGCATCAGCGGTAATTTCTTCCACAATAGCCGGTAAACTTCTAATGTAGTCAAGCATCTTAATGCTTAGCTCTTCAGTACCAGTTCGATTGTAAGCTGACATAGTATAAACATCACCCTGCCAATCTAACTCTTTGACAATACGATCGATTTTAGCTTGTATCTCTTCATCTAGCAGTAAATCAGTTTTATTAAACACTAACCAACGCGGTTTTGCCGCTAGTTTTGGAGAGTATTTTTCAAGTTCACCGACAATTGCACGAGCAGAATAAACTGGGTCTACGCCATCAATAGGTTCGATGTCGATAATGTGTAACAACATACGGCAACGTTCAAGATGCTTTAAGAAACGAATACCTAAGCCGGCACCTTCAGCAGCACCTTCAATTAGACCTGGGATATCGGCAATAACAAAGCTTTGACCTGGACGCGGATTAACCACACCAAGGTTTGGCACTAAAGTCGTAAACGGATAATCCGCAACTTTAGGCGTCGCACGTGATACAGAGCGGATAAAGGTTGATTTACCTGCGTTTGGCATCCCTAGTAAACCCACATCAGCAAGTAACAATAACTCAAGTTTAATTGAGCGTACTTCACCAGGGGTACCTAATGTCTTTTGGCGCGGAGCACGGTTAGTACTACTTTTAAAACGGGTGTTACCTAAACCGTGGAAACCACCTTTAGCAACAAGCAGCTTTTGTCCATTTACAGTAAGATCGCCAAGTGACTCTTCTGTTTCTTGATCGATAGCACGAGTACCTACTGGTACTTGCAGAACCAAATCACTACCACCATGCCCGGTACAATCACGGCCACGACCATTGGTGCCACGTTCAGCCATATGAAAACGAGTAAAACGATAATCAATCAGCGTGTTCAAGTTTTCGTTAGCTTGCAGATATACACTGCCGCCATCGCCACCGTCACCACCATCTGGACCACCATCTGGAACATATTTTTCGCGTCTAAAACTCACGCAACCGCTTCCGCCGTCACCTGCTTCTACGCGAATATTCGCTTCATCAACAAACTTCATACTGACTCCTGACGCCACTTAATCTGTAATTATAATCCCAAATCACTGGAATTTGCAGGAAAGCGCTGAAGATAGCATTCATCACGATATCGCCTACTGCATATAAACAAAATCATTAAACTATCAATAACAGTTTAATGATATAAAAAACACAAAAGCCCCACCATAGGCAGGGCTTTCGAGATCTAGCTTAGAAAGAATTAAGCTTCGATGCTAATAAACTTACGGTTATTAGGACCTTTAACTTGAAACTTTACTTTACCGTCTGTTAATGCAAACAAAGTATGGTCACGACCAATACCTACGTTTACACCAGCGTGGAACTTAGTACCACGTTGACGAACGATAATGTTACCAGCTAGAACTGATTCACCACCAAAACGCTTAACACCAAGACGTTTACTTTCCGAATCGCGGCCGTTACGAGTACTACCGCCAGCTTTTTTATGTGCCATGAGTTAGACTCCTAAATTATGCGCTAATCGCAGTGATTTTAACTTCGGTGAACCACTGACGGTGGCCCATCTTCTTATCGTGATGCTTACGACGACGGAACTTGATAATAGTTACCTTTTCGCCGCGACCGTGGCCAACTACTTCAGCTACGACTTTACCGCCAGCAACTAAAGGAGCTCCAACGTGTACTGTTTCACCATCAGCGATCAACAAAACTTGATCGAATTCTATGGTTTCACCAGTAGCAACTTCTAATTTTTCTAAACGAACTGTATGACCTTCAGCAACACGGTGTTGCTTTC
The DNA here is from genome assembly GCF_040309945.1 of Shewanella sp. AC34-MNA-CIBAN-0136. Lineage (NCBI taxonomy): Bacteria > Pseudomonadati > Pseudomonadota > Gammaproteobacteria > Alteromonadales > Shewanellaceae > Shewanella > Shewanella sp. AC34-MNA-CIBAN-0136. The sequence goes on from NZ_JBEOPJ010000015.1 coordinate 87,610, forward strand.
CGCCACTTTGAAAAACAGCATACATGGCTATTTTACTCCAAATGACTAACACACTAACTCATATTATTGACGAGACTAGGTGCTAAAAAACTTTTAATGACAATGGGCGCGGATTCTACGCGAAGAATTATCATCAGGCAAGTCTTAATTCACTATCAAATAAAAAAGACCTCATCACTGCACACTATTCATTAATAGCTAATGTGCCTTCTTTAAAATTTAGTTAACATGACCATGTTAATTTATACCTAAGTTTTATAATTAAATTGGTCAGAATCCTACTAACTATCGTAAAATCAGGATTCTGTATGTTCAATTGTGGAAATACATACTTTGAAAAATAGCACTGATATCCTGTAAGATATGCGCTCTAATTCGATATGACTAATTAAGGGTGCAAGCCTGTCGCCCAACAACCAGAGACTATTATGGATTTAAACGCCATTCGTCAACTGGCTGACACTGATATGCAAGCAGTCAATCAGCTGATATACAAACAACTTGAATCTGATGTAGCCCTAATTAATCAATTAGGCTTTTACATTATCAATGGCGGTGGTAAGCGTTTACGTCCGTTATTATCAGTATTAGCCGCACGAACCGTTGACTACCAAGGTGAACATCACCTTAAACTCGCGGCGATCATCGAGTTTATCCATACTGCGTCTTTGCTACATGATGATGTTGTTGATGAGTCGACATTGCGTCGCGGCCGTGAAACCGCCAATGCCTTATTTGGTAATAGTGCTAGCGTACTAGTAGGTGACTTTTTATATACTCGTTCATTTCAAATGATGACCGAGCTCGATAACATGAAAGTACTGCAAGTCCTTGCTCATACCACTAACGTACTTGCCGAAGGTGAAGTTTTACAGTTGATGAACTGTAATGACCCTGATACCACCGAAGCAAACTACATGCGGGTGATCTACTGTAAAACCGCAAAATTGTTTGAAGCGGCAACTCAGTTAGCCGGTGTTTTAGCCAATGTGAGCGCTGAGCAAGAACAAGCATTAGCTGATTACGGTAAATACCTCGGCACAGCTTTTCAATTAACGGATGATTTACTGGATTACACTGCTAACGCTGACGAACTAGGTAAAAACATCGGTGATGACCTTGCTGAAGGCAAACCAACATTACCGCTAATTTATGCCATGGAAAACGGATCTGACACGGCTAAAAAACTCATTCGAGATGCAATTAAGCAAAGTGATGGCACCAAAGCAATTGATGAAATTTTGGTGGCGTTAGAGGAGTCTGGCGCATTAGTTTATACTCAGGATAAAGCTCAAGCAGAAGCACAGAAGGCCATAGATGCACTCAGTGTTTTTCCTGACAGTAACTACAAGCAAGCACTCATTTCGTTAGCTCATTTGTCAGTTAATCGCAGCAGTTAGTTGCAGCAGTTAATAGTAATTAACAGTAGTGAGTAACAATTAGTTAGTAACATTTAGTTAGTAACTACCACAATCCATCGTGAATTCATTTTTTGATGTTGATGCATAAAAAGGTGTGAATACTCAATTCACACCTTTTTTTATGATCAAACTTGCCAATTTATGGCTGGATTGCCTTGTTCAATTAATAATTGATTAATACTTGAAAAGTGACCGCAACCAAAAAAACCTCGGTAAGCAGATAATGGCGATGGATGTGGGCCGTTCAATACATGGTGATGCGCAGCCGTAATCAGACGGCCTTTCTTGATAGCATGATTTCCCCAACACACAAATATAATCGGCGAAGATTGTTGGTTTAATCGCTGCAATACATTATTAGTAAATGTCTCCCAGCCAGATTTAGCATGTGAATGAGCCAACCCCTGCTCTACCGTTAATACCGTATTCAATAATAAAACGCCTTGCTTAGCCCAAGAGGTTAAATTGCCATGTTCGGGAGTCACAAAGCCTTTAATATCATTGGTTAATTCTTTATAGATATTCGCTAGTGATGGTGGCGGTTTAATGCCATTTTTAACCGAAAAAGAAAGCCCATGAGCTTGATTAGGTCCATGGTAAGGGTCTTGCCCCAGTATCACGACTTTAACCTCTGACAGCGGTGTTAAATCAAAAGCCGCGAATACTTCATCATCAGGCGGATAAACGGTTTTATTATCGGCTCTTTGTGAGGCTATAAAGTGTTGCAAATGTTGATAATATGCCTGCGATTGTTGTTGCTCAAACAGCTCTTGCCAATGGGAAGTCATTCGATGTATTCCTTAAATGAAAACGACAAATTTGTGAACTGCTTAGTCTTTGGTTTACTATTAACAGATTAATCACCCTTATGAATAATATGATGCCATTACATAATAACAAAAGCACTGCTAATAACGGTTTTACCCTTATTGAACTTGTCGTTGTTATTATCATACTTGGGATCATCGCAATTATCGCTTTGCCTAAGTTCATCGATTTAGGCCAAGACGCTAAAATAGCCAGTGTAAAAGCAACTGGCGGGGCATTTTCTTCAGCAATAACCTTGGCTCATTTAAAATGGGCCGCGATGGGGTATTCAGGCCCAGCAGATAATTTAGCAATTTTCAGTCAAGCTGGAACCGATGGCGAACTGGATATGAACCAATGGGGCTATCCTGCGCAAAATTATCCACCTTACGAAGCCTCTCCAAGACTGAATAATGTTAATGACTGCCTTTCCGTCTGGCCGACTCTGTTGATGGATGGTCCAAGCGTTTCTATCAGTACCGATAAAGGTTCATCTGATTACCAAGCCGAATATATCAATCCAGATCAATGCCGATATAACTACAACTTGCTATCACTTATGTCGATATATTATGACTCACGTAACGGCCAAGTCTTGGTAGATTCAGATCCCAATAGCTAATTTTTTACCTGATATTTTCCAATAAAGACGTTACACTCAATGGAAAATTAACTCACAAAAAAGTGGATCTGATGTCTGAAGCCAAAACAGAATTAACAATGTATCAAATAGCTGACCAATTTATTGCCCTAGCCAATCAACTAAGCCAACAAGAAAATGATATTGGTAAAGTGGGTACGGCAATGAGATTTGCTTCAGCACGCTTTAATGCGTTCGAAGCCTCAATTAAATCAGCTGATCTTGCCGCTGAAAAAGATCATGCATTAGCTTGGTTTTCTGATGAATTTAAAGCCATGTTAAAAGAAAACTTAGAAGATCATATTGCTAATCCTCCTGTAGCAGCACCGCAACAAGAGCAGAAAAGCGATGATAGCGTACAAATGTTCAAAGGTGCCTAGCATTCGCTAACAACGTCACTGATAATTAGCCGTTAATCAATAATCCCTACCGCACATCTGGTGGGGATTACTTTTTAAAATAAAGCACATTTAACACTCCCCGCTCACCGCATACTATTGTCGCTGTTCGCTTTAACAACTAGACCTATGCATAACCAACATAATTAATCACTGTTAACCGAGTAGATGCCAGTACTATAACAACGTGTAAATAACCCTAATAGAAAGCAAAATCAATACAATACCTGAGAGCCTATCAATCAGTTTTGCCTTTTCTCGTAACTTAGGTAATACAGCAGAATGTGATAACACGAATGCAATAACGGTATACCACAAGCCATCAATAATTAGCGGGGTAAATACAATCAATGCTTGGCCAGTGGTCGTTTGTGCTGCCAAGACAAACTGACTAAATAAGGCTAGAAAAAATAATAATATTTTAGGGTTAAGCAGTGAAATAGCGAGTCCATCACGAGCTGCAATCCATAAACTAGTGGCTTCCCCAGCGGCTAATTTTTGCTGCATCCCGCCTTTGGAACCAAGCGCTTGAATACCCATCCAAGCTAAGTAAATTGCTCCGATTATCGCAATGGCATTAAACATTAATGGTGATGCTTTTAATATTGCAGCCAAACCCAATAGAGTCACCAGCGCATACACACCGATACCAATTGAATGCGCCCAAGCACATACTATGCCGTGTAATCTTCCACCACTGAGTGTATGCCTCACTACCATGGCTAAACTCGGGCCTGGAGACATGGCACCCAAACAGCATATCGCTAATAATCCCAGCCAAGCACTTAACGTCATAACACTCCTTTATTTGCAACTATCCAGTTATTAATATTTTGCAAAAATACATTTTAACAACCAGTTAAGTATGCGTTGTTAATGTATCGTCACTTATATGGATGAGTATAATAACGTATTTACAGAGGAAACCTATGACGACATTAATGCTGATATTACTCTTGGTTATTTTTATTGCCGTAGTAATATTGATTTGGGCTAAAATAAAAGGAAAATCGATTCCGACCTTAGTGATAGTCATGCTCATTTTGATGGGGATCTGTTTTGCGGGGATCATTGCATTTGTTAATAAAGGTGAAAACTATCAAGCATATCAAACATTGAATTGGCAACCACTTGAACCTGAAAAAATTGCCGCCTATGTTAAACAAGGTAATATTGTGTTTGTTGATATTACAGCCGACTGGTGTGTTCCCTGCCAAACAAATAAAGCCAACGTACTTCATCGCGAACAAGTCGTAAATAAATTAAACCAGCCACACATTATTCTCATGCAAGGTAATTGGACTCAAGCCGATACCGTCATTGAACAGTATATGGGGCAACAGGCAGTTGCTGGTACGCCGTTTAATAAAATCTATGCCCCGTCTTACCCAGAAGGCATTGAGTTGCCCAAAGCGCTGATTATCGACGATGTGTATCGAGCATTAGCTTTAGTCGTCAAGTAAGATACTTAATCTTCAAAACAGAATATGTAATCTTCAAGCAAAAAGCCTAGAAAACTTTCACAATAAAAAAGACTGCCGAAGCAGTCTTTTTAGTTATTGATTTAGTTATTGATTTAGTTATTGAATGTCGCTAACGCTTAGAAGCGGTAATTAACACGGCCGTAGTAGAAACCACCGTTGTAATCAAATGGACCACTTTCGTAGTACACCGCACCTAATTCACCCAGAGTGCCATCTTTTAGCTTCTGCGCTTCTTGATCGAAGATATTGTTTGCGCCAACTGATACCGTTAAGTTATCAAGTACCGCATAGCTCACTTCAAGATCGATAGTCACAGCAGCATCTGCCACCTCAGAACCCCAATCAGAAGTATCATCAGCGTGTGTAGCGTAGTACTCACCAAACATATTACCACGAACTGACATGCTTAAATCATCCCAGCTTTGGCCCCAAGTAAGGGTTGCACGGTGTGCAGGAATACCATCTTCTAAACGACGAACTTTACCTGCATCAGTTGTTTCAGGGTCATATTTATCAACACTGGTATCAGTCCAACCGTAGGCTAAACTGAATTTCGCATCACCTGATAACATTTCTGTAGTATAAGACGCTACAACATCAACACCTTGAGTCGTTGTATCAAAATCATTAGTGTAGAAGGTTACCGCAGAAATCAACTCAGGGAACTCAACACCAGCGGCACGTAATGCATCGTAGTCACTAGCTTCAACCGAAATTTGGCTAGATTGTGCAATACGACCAGTTACTTCAATGTTGTAGTAATCAACAGTTAGGAACAAGTTATCATATTGGTATACAAAACCTGCTGCATAGCTAACAGACTCTTCAGGATTAAGTACTTCACCACCATAGAAAGCCGCTAATGGATTTGTTGGTGGAGCAATGAAGGTTTGAATCAAGTCACCGTTAACAATCGATGTTTGAGTGTTAACTACGTTTTCTTGACCAACGGTTGGCGCACGGAAACCAGTACTGTGCGATGCACGGAATGATAATTCATCGGTTGCAACATACTGCGCTGTTAACTTGTAGTTTAATGTGTCACCAAAAGTAGAGAAATTTTCATAACGAAGTGCAAAGCCTAATAATAAGTCTTCGGTTAAATACGCTTCAATATCGGTATAAACACCAATGTTGCTTCGGTCATTTTTACCGGCTGATTCTGGACCAAAACCTTTAAAGCCGTGTGAGCCAATGTTGAAGCCTTGATCAGCATAAGGACCTGCAATCCATGAAGCTTCATCACCTTGACCAATCTCAAATGACTCTTCACGCCATTCAAAACCAGTAGCAAAGCTAATGTCTTCTAAGCTACCAATAGTAACGAATCGACTAAAATCAGCATTAAAAGTTGTTTCTACTTGCTCGTATGAACCAGTATCAAAGTCAGTTGGTGTATCTAAACCCATTGATGGGTTTAATGAGTTCTTTAAACCAAAGCTGGCTTTGTTACTGCCCGTACCTGCGCTCACATCATACATCCACTCGCCAGACTCGCCTTTTACACCAGCGAAGAAAGACATATCTTCAATTTTACCGGTGAACTGAGGTGTATATCCGCCTGGACGAATTTGGTTCATAGAGAAACAGTTAGGATCGGCAACCATTGCTTGATAAGCGTCAGTACCCAACACGTTTCCGTCTTGATCTGGAATGCCATCACCATCGATATCTATTTTAGGAATAGGGACATTCATGTTGTTACATGTTGCTACCCCATCGGTAGCCAAACCAACATCCCCGACTAATAAACTTTCGCCGCCATCTACAGAATAAACGTTACCGCGGTTATGCGGGTTACGATAATAGAAACCACCAGTTGCTTCACGTGATGACACGTTACCGAACGCATACAAATGGGTATTGTCGTTAATATCAAAACCTGAGTTTACGAATACAGTAAAATCATCATTGATCTCAGGGTTACCCCAAGTTTGTGCTGGATTAAGAATTGAGGTATTACCCGCATCAGCGATAGCTGCTGCATCTGGACGCTGTACACTGCGGCTAGTCGCATCTGCCGTTTTATATTGTGCACTGATGTTAACAAAGCCATCATCAGTCAAAGGTAAACCAATGTTACCGTCAATTGTGGTTGCTGCGCCGTCACCTTCGTAGTATTCACCTTGGCTGACAGTGATAGAACCACCTTCAGAAGCATCTTTTAATACGAAGTTCATTACACCAGCAATCGCATCCGAACCATACTGAGCAGCCGCTCCGTCACGTAATACTTCAACTTGCTTTAATGCCACACCAGGAATAACAGATATATCTGGACCTTGTGCACCATCGTTAATGCCACCACCTTGGAAAGCAATAACTGACGCACGATGACGGCGTTTACCGTTAACCAAAATAAGCGTACTGTCAGACGGTAAACCACGTAAGTTAACCGGACGAACTAGCGTTGCTGCATCACTAATCGGTTGTGCACGAGAGTTAAAAGAAGGCACTGATGTCACTAACATGTCGATCATGTCGGTCGAACCGTTTTTCTTTAAATCATCACTGCTGATGATATCAATTGGAACTGGTGAGTCACCAATTGAACGAGGTGCCGCACGAGAACCCACGACTGCGATTTTTTCAACGTTTTCTTTCTTTGCAACTTCTTCATCGGCTGCGAATGCTTGAGTGCTAACTACAGATCCGGCAAGTGCAAATGAAATGGCTAAGCTCAAAGAGCTGATACCAAATTTAGATTTTTTTGATTGCATCATTATTATGTTCTCAACTGCTTATTATTGTTGTTTGTCGACGATGTTTCTCACAAAATGAATGAAAAACACGTCTATCCCTATCGAAATACTCCCTATCTCAACTACATTTTTATAACAATTGAAAAACAATTGCTAACACTTTTTGGGATAAATAAGTAAGCGCTAAATAGCAATTTACAAAAAAATACTCTAAGCAGTTGATTTTTAGTGATATAGATCACATATCGAATTATTTACTAGAAGTAAACTTTTTTAACTAAATCAACACAAAACACAAGTGTAACCATTAGTTTACACAAAAAATCGTGTTTTGATGGTGATGTATTAAACGAGTAATCTAATATTGATTCAATTTCAGTGAACCTTTGCCAATTGATATTGACCCGTGTAGGTTAGTAAAAATAATCTAAACGGACGTTTGATTTATAATAATAACCAAAAATATCTAAGGTGGTATGCATGGCTTATGATGCAGATTCAGTACTTGATTTACACCAATACACATCCATAGTTGATTTGATCGAAAAAGCTTGTGACAAGTATGCAGACAATATTGCATATGCATGTCTTGGGAAAAGCACTAGTTTTCGTGAAATAGAACAAGGCTCGCGCCATTTTGCCAGTTATTTGCAACACAGCACTCTATTGCAACCTGGCGACAGAGTAGCGATACAGTTGCCTAATATTACTCAGTTTGTGATTGCGGCTTATGGGGTAATTCGAGCCGGTATGGTGCTAGTCAATACCAATCCGATGTACACCGAGCGTGAACTCATTCACCAATTTAACGACTCAGGGGCAAAAGCCTTAGTCGTATTGTCGGATTTACTACCCACATTAACTAACGTGATCGACAAAACAACAGTAGAGTTGGTGATTTCGACCCACGCAATGGATCTTATTCAACCGCAACCTCAACCAGAAACCCCTTTTAACAAAGTGGCATTTACCTCTGTGCTCGTTGAAGGTGCTAAGCATCCTTATCAGTCAATAAAACCTAACCATGATGATTTAATTGCTCTGCAATACACTGGCGGCACAACCGGTTTATCAAAAGGCGCTATGCTCAATCATGGCAACCTTTTGGCTAATTCTAGTCAAGTAAAATCACGAATTGCTAGCACCATGACCGAAGGACATGATGTATTTGTCGCGCCATTACCGATTTACCATATCTATGCATTTATGGTTAATTTGGTGCTGTATTTTGAGTCAGGTAGTTGCTCAGTATTAATTCCTAATCCTCGTGATATTGCAGGGCTAATCAATACCATGAAAGCCTATCCATTTACTGGGTTTGCGGGTTTAAACACTCTATTTGTTGGCTTATGTCATCAGCCGGAATTTAAAGCCTTAGATTTCAGTAAAATGAAAATAACCATTTCGGGTGGTACCGCATTAACGAGTGCAGCAGCTAACTTATGGCAACAAACCACCCAATGTATGATTTCAGAAGGCTATGGCTTGTCTGAAACATCTCCTGTTGTCAGCCTTAATGCACCAGGGTATCAACGCCTTGGTACTATTGGTAAACCGGTATTGGGCACTGAAGTTCATGTGCTCGATATGGATGATAATGAAGTGGCTATCGGTCAAGCTGGCGAACTTGCCGTGCGTGGCCCGCAAGTGATGCTAGGGTATTGGAATAAACCAGAAGAAACCGCTAACGTCATGACAAAAGACGGATTCTTTAAAACTGGCGATATTGGCATTGCCAGCGAAGATGGTTATCACACCATTGTCGATCGTAAAAAAGACATGATTATTGTTTCTGGTTTTAACGTCTATCCTAATGAAGTTGAAGACGTACTTTCAACTAATGAGTTAGTTTTAGAGTGTGCTGTTGTCGGGGTTGAAGATGAACGTTCTGGCGAAGCAGTAAAAGCCGTGATTGTATTAAAACAGCCGCCAGCGGATATCGAGGCGGTCAAAAAGGCGATTAATGATTACTGCCGCAGCCAACTGACGGCTTATAAAGTGCCACGCATTATTGAGTTTACTGAACAGTTACCGAAAAGTGCTGTAGGGAAAATTTTGCGTCGAGAACTACGTAAATAGAGCTACGTTATAAGAGCTACGTAAGTAAGAACTTCACAAGCAAGAAAAAAACTGCGCTAGTAGAGTAGATATTATCTTGCTTAAAAAGCTATGCAACTAACCTCAATGCAGAGCAATAACTGCTTATCAAACTGCGATTAATGTCATTTGAAACAGTTAATTGATTCGAAAATAAAAAAGATGCTTCGGCATCTTTTTTTATTTCTCAACGACACGCTCACTGCACCAAGCAGTAACCATTATGACGGCTCGTTATCCATCAATAACTGTAAACTGGCAAATTCGCGATATAGCTCATTACTTGCCATTAATTCGTTGTGAGTACCACTGGCAATAAGTTGTCCTTTATCTATCACGAAAATCCGGTCTGCATTGATCACGGTAGCTAAACGATGGGCAATAATCACAGTGGTACGTTTGGCCATAAGTGAATCGAGGGCCTGTTTTACTTTGATTTCGCTTATCGCATCTAACGCACTCGTCGCTTCATCAAGTAGTAATATTGGTCTGTCAGCAAGAATCGCTCTTGCGATTGCAATACGTTGCTTTTGCCCACCCGACAAACGCACACCACGTTCACCTAAGTAAGTCGAATAACCATCAGTAAATTCGCGAATAAACTCATCCGCTTTAGCCGCAATACAAGCCTGCTTCACCTCTTCATCGCTGGCATCTAAGCGACCATAACGCACATTATCGAGTACGTTCATGGCAAAAATCACCGACTCTTGCGGCACAAGAGCATACTGTTGGCGTAAATCTGCCAACGACAGCGTCGAAATATCAATACCATCTAATAATATCCGCCCCTGTTTAGGCTGGTAAAAACGCATCATCAGTTCAAATAAGGTGCTTTTGCCTGCACCGCTTGGGCCCACTAACGCGACTCGCTCTCCCGGTGCAATGTCCATCGACAATTGGCGGATCACGTCTTGACCCAGATCAGATGGATAAGCAAAGCACACATTATCAAAACTGAGCAAGCCATTAACAGGCAACAATAACTTATTTGGTACAACTTGCTGAGGTATATCAACGGGCGTTTTGACTAATTCAACTAAACGTTCAGCCGCACCAGAGGCGCGTTGTATTTCGCTAAACACTTCACTGATGGTCGCTACAGCACCTGCAACCATCACGGCATAAAACATAAATGCAGACAGCTCACCACCGGTGATACTGCCAGACATCACATCTTGCGCCCCAATCCATGTAACAAAAGCAATTGCTGCAATGCTTAAAAACATTACCGTTGAAATAAGCAGCGCACGATACATAATACGGCCTTTAGCCACATCCATTACCGCCTCGACTCTGTCAGCAAATAGCTGGCGGTCTTTAGCCTCGTGGGTATACGCTTGCACGGTATGAATTTCATGTAAGGTTTCATCAATATAAGCACCAAGATCGCCTACCCTATCTTGACTTTTACGCGACAAGGTTCTGACTTTTCGGCCAAAAAAGATCACCGGGCCTAATACCAAAGGAACGGCTAACAACACTAATGCTGTCAACTTAACACTGGTAAACGCCATCATAACGATGCCACCAATCACGGTCACACTTGAACGCAACGCCATAGATAAACTTGAACCGACAACGCTTTGTAACAAGGTACTGTCTGCCGTAAAACGTGAAATAACCTCACCGGTACGCTGAGTCGCAAAAAAAGCTGGCGATAACGATAATAAATGATTGTAAACCTGTAACCGAATATCAGCACTGACCCGCTCGCCAAGCCAAGTCATCAGATAAAAACGACAGAAAACCGCAGTTCCACTGATTGCTGTAATAGCAATAATAAACAACATGATCTCATTCAATCGCCCTGCATTATCGGCAATAAATCCTTCATCGACCATTAACCGAACACCTTGGCCAAGCGATAACCATGCCAGCGATCCAATAAACAGAAATACAATCGCCGCCACTACTTTCATACGATAAGGAGACAGAAATTGTAAAATCCAAGGTAGAACAGAATGTTTTAAAGGAGGTTTAGCAGAAGATATTGACTCAGTTGAAGTCGTCGTTGGATTCGTCACAGTATTAACCAGCATATATAACTAAGATATTCTGATAGTACCAATAAAACACAACATTGTAGATGCCTTAACAATAAGGCGCCGGCACAGCAGGATTACGACCGCCGAAAAAATGATGCTAGTATCGACTAAAAAATTAACATGAAAAATAGCATGAGCAATAAGATGAAAAATAGTATGAGAAATAGTATGAGAAATAGTATGAGAAATAGTATGAGAAATAATATAAGACCATCGCACGGTTTTACATTAATAGAGTTGGTTGTTGTGATTATTATTTTGGCCTTATTGGCCGTTGTCGCGAGCAGTAAATTCATTAGCTTACGCAAAGATGCAATTGTATCTACCATGGTAGGAATGGAAACAGCAATGCAATCAGCTGCAACGTTAACCTATTCAAAAGCCGCTATTGCTGGTGTAGAAAGACTTGCGACTACGACGCTTAATATTGATGGGGTCAATGTTAACTTAGCTTATGGCTATCCCGATGGAACTGCCGCTGGTATTGCAATGCTAATGAATATTCCCGAAGGTGATTGGCAACAACGCAAAAGTACGTTGCCTATAACTGCATGGGTATATTGGCATGGTGTCATTAAAGAGGATGCGGGCGTTGCTGCATGTTATTTACGTTACAGGCAAGTAACATCAGCCACCGCACGACCTGTTATAGATGTTCAAACAAGCGGATGTTAGACATCAATGGGTTTAAAAAACCATAACATTAAGACTCAGGATAACGTTTTTCAATCGCTTTTAGCGAACGTAAAAACAACCCTATACCCCCCACACAAAGTACCAATATAACGATTAAATCAAATGCACTCATGTAAGAAAATCTAAAATTAATCGAGCTTATCACGCCAAAAATCAATGCCACTAACGAGCCAAATGTCAGTAACCACCCAAGTATGTTTCTGCCATTATAAAACATCAGTCCAACACCAAACATAAAGGGTATCATCACCATTCCACTGGTAAGCCCAAAGCCACCCAGCTGATATAAATGGCTGCTAAAGCCAAATGAGCTTGTCACTTTAATGGCATTTAATAGCATATAAAAGCCACCGCACATCATCACTAGCCCAATAAAGAACTGACCCATTCCACCTGACGTTCCACCAGCACCTTTCATCAATATCCCTTGAAACCATTATCTTAAGTCAATATATTGATGTTACTGAACCGTACAATTAATAGCAATCATCTCTGCAGTACAATCATGTTCGTGATATTAGGTTTTAGTTTCAAAGTTAACAATCAATATCATCTTGTTCTGTATCCTACATTCAACATGTCGTTTAACACGAGTTAAACAGAGAAACTTTGATATTCAATAAAACTAGCGCCACTCCACAAAATTCCCCTTATCAACTTGTTTAAGCCTAAGCCTCGCGCTAGTAAGTGTTATCTGAGATAATATCGGGCTATTTTATCGATATTCTTTTTTATTAGGTAACACCGTTATGACAACCCAATTTGCTTGTTCAGGTATAGAGCTTGAGCTTTTTCGTTATCCAAGCCAACAAGCATCAAACTTACAAGCATGGGATGCCGCTGATGAACACCTAGTAAAGTACTTAATCGACACCGAAATAACAGCAACCACAACCGCCATTCTTAATGACAACTTTGGGGCACTAACGTGTGCATTAACCATGCAACATCCACACAGTGAATTGCTTGTCGAAACGGATGCTAAAACCAGCCTATTAGGTTATCAGCAAAATTTATTACACAACAAACTCGCACCAACCAACATACATTGGCTAAATAGCCGTGAAACGTTGCCAAAAAATATTCAATTAGTGCTGATGAAGTTACCAAAAAATCTACACTATTTTGGCCAGCAGCTTGCGCGTTTATCAACGGTGCTTCCTGCGGGAACCCAAATACTGATTGGTGCTAAAGCCAAATCAATCAATCCAGCATTATTGGCCAGTATTGAAAAAAATCTAGGTCCCGCATCCGCCAGTTTAGCGTGGAAAAAAACACGAGTAATTAGCTGTATTAGCGATGGGAAAAAACGGCCATTAGCAAAAGCCGTGAATTGGAATGTCGATGAGCTAAAACTCACTATCAGTAACCTTGCGAATGTATTTGCTGCCAATAAGCTCGATATTGGCGCAAGGATTATGCTCGACAACATGCCCAAAGGTGAATTCAACCACATTATAGACTTAGGCTGTGGTAACGGTATTTTAGGATTACACGCCAAGCAATGTTATCCCAATGCGCAAATCCACTTTGTGGATGATTCTGATATGGCCATCGCCTCGGCAAAGCATAATTGGCAAGCGAACGCGCTAGATACTCCATCTCAAGATCTTCAATCCCAAGATCCTCAAACTGAACAAACGTCACAAGCTTTTTTCCATTGGGACGATTGCCTGAGTAATTTACCAGCTGATGTTGAACCAGATTTAGTGATATGTAACCCTCCGTTTCATCAAGGTGAAGCCATTACCGACCATATCGCTTGGCAAATGTTTGTTGATGCACATAAGCGCCTAAAAAAAGGCGGTTTATTACATATCGTTGGTAATCGACATTTAGCCTACCACGTTAAAATAAACCGTATTTTTAAAAACTGCACCACTGTTGCCTCTAATGGTAAGTTTGTCATTTTACAAGCGATAAAATAATGCCATGAATGAGGTACTAAGGTCATGTTCCCCTACATGGCCCTGCATATAAAACTACACCAATATTGATAGTAACGAGCGAGGGCCGACACAATTTATGTGCAGCCCTTCACTCGTATGTATTTGCAACTCGCTACACCTTATTTATCTCGAACACTCACATTAACGGACACCAATAACCACTGAACATTCATCAGTGTAAACGGCGATACAGCTCTGGTTTGTTGTGACGAAAAGCAAATAGCTTGTAGATGTGCATATCCCTTGAATAAATAACTATATGCCGCATTGATTTGAGCACTCGTTGGCAATAACGAGGCATCAATAGCCTCTATGATAAATGAATACAATGATAAATAGACACAATGACCTTATGACGAACGCCAATCTGTGCCTTAACAATCCACATCAGGCATTACCAAGAAAACATAATTGGTTAACACGAAAGCATAAAAAACACCTCTAATAACATTACCAAACTGGGTATAAATGGCGTTAACAATAGAACTCAATCATATTTCCCTAGGTAGAATAGCCGCTGTAATAAACAATCAAGCTAATTTTCTGCAATAATATTAAAGTTAATAGTGGTTTTTTATGTTTTTTGAAAGACCAATTTAACAGCCTCTTTTCTGTGTAAGTTGACCATGAAGATCAGCGGCCCCTAACCAAGTTGCTTTAATTGGTCGCCATTTATGTGGAATGTTGCAACTCCATTGCGCAAGAAACAAGTCACGTAACAAAATAGCTAAAGTGGCCGCTGAAAATGCGACACATCATTGTATTGGGGATAGGATTATTGATGGCGTTAACTAAATTGCTTGTTATCTCAAGCTGGCAGTTGAAATCATGAAGTCATCGTTACCGATATTATGGTCAACATCCCTCATAACATTACTCATAAAAAACCATAAAAAACGCGCTAACACTTAAGTGTCGGCACGTTAATTTTATCGCAATGAGCTAATACGCTTAAAAAGCATTAACCTTTTGTTTTTACTAAACTCTCAATTGAATACAAGTCGCGATTAGCACTATTTTTGCGGCGTACTTCTTCTAATGCCTGCTGTTCTAATTTATCAAACAATACATTGATTAAGCGATTAAAATGCTTATGCATTGCTAAACGAGCCTCAGCGGCATCGTGCAGTGATAATGCCTGATAAATTGCGGTATGCTCTGCTAAGGTTTTATTATTATCTGTGCTACAAACAATATTATAATCTTCAATGATTTCATTACTTGATGAACGCAGCGCCCACATGTTTTCAAACAAATTTATCAACGCGCCGTTACGAGTAGAATATGCGATGATCTGATGAAACAGCTCGTCTGCCTCTTCGACATTTTGCATATCTTTCATCATTACTAATGTGTCATGGAGTTTTTCAAGTTCTTCTGCAGTAATGGTTTTTGCTGCTAAAGCAGCTATTTCACCTTCAACTAAAGCACGTGCTTGGGTTAATTCAAATGCGTTAACATTATTCACCGCTACCGGTTTTTGCTGATGGTCAACCACGTACACGCCAGAACCCGTTTTCACTTCCACTTTTTCACGCACTTCTAGTGCAATAATAGCTTCACGAATGGTTGGCCTGCTTACTTCAAACTTTTCAGCAAGCTCACGCTCTGGGGGTAAACGACTGCCTACCGGATACTCGCCACTGGCGATAGCGGCTTCAATCGTATCGACTATTCGCCAAAATAAACGACGGTTTTTCATATACCTTCCTTCGAAAAGTAAAACCAATTTACTGGTTAATGCTGACATATTATCGGTTAATACCTTAGCAGCAAACAACTAAATTACATGTTATGTTAATCTCAATATAGAAATAATAGCACATTGTCATACCTTTAAAAATATTGGTAATAAACTAAAAATGTAAAATCATAGTAATTGGTAAAACAATTTATTGACATAATCTTAATGATTGGTTAGTTTCTATTCAAGCACAAATAATCCATTAACAGAATAATTTAGACTTTGTGTGTGTACGTAAAGAAAAGGAAATCAACTAATCTGGGGAGGTTAACGTGAAATTTATCAAGACAAGCAATACTTTGAGATTAACAGGATTAAAGTCGCAATCAAGATCAGCAATTTACGACGCGGCACTAATATCTCTATTAAGCAATCATGAACGTGCAACAGAGACAAACGAGTCAATAACAGCACGTCACAGTCTCTTAAATGCTAGGTAATTGGACTAGGCTACGCTTAATTACGGTTACGCTTACTTAGCAATACCGTGAGAGTGACATCCAGCCAAATACCTTACCATTTCCAGACAGCTCTTATCACGATGCGCATGACAGTGGACGACCTCAATTTTTTGGCTAACGTTACAGTGGCAAATTTCTTGTCATGTTGTTTCAAAGTCATGAAAATGTTGGGTAAACTCAAAATAATTCCCAATAAAAATAACACCACAGTTGCTGATTATTCACGTTATGGCGCTAACGAATTCTAAGGTGAAAAAGTAATTTTGAGCCTTTCCCCCTTGATAACTACTTAATGTAGCCATGGGGATATCATTTTAACAGTATTAAACGAGAGACTAGATGAATCATTCAAATAACAATACGTCATCGTCAAGGCATTGGTTATTCACGCAGTTGTTAGTCTTATTAATGCTTTGCATCCCATCAATCTATGTGCAGGCAAAAGATCGCTTAGTGACTACCCAGGCTGAGTACAAACAAGCACTAAAGCTGGTTGAGCCTGGCGATAAAATCATTTTAAAAAATGGTACATGGCAAAATTTTGAAGTGTTGTTTATGGCGACAGGCACCGCCAATGCGCCTATTGAATTAACTGCCGAAACTAAAGGTAAAGTGATCCTGTCTGGCCAATCGAACCTTAAACTGGCTGGTGAATATTTACAGGTATCGGGGCTAGTATTTAAAAATGGCTCTACGCCAAGTAATGAAGTTATTGCTTTTCGTAAAAGTAAAACTCAGTTAGCCAATCACTCACGAGTAACCGAAGTGGTTATCGATAACTACAGCAATCTAGATCGCCAAGAGTCTGATTATTGGGTCAGCTTATATGGACAAAATAACCGACTTGATCACAACCACTTTGTTGGTAAACGCAATGTTGGCGTAACTGTTGCGGTGCGTTTAGACAGTGAGAACAGCCAGCAAAACCATCACCGAATTGATCATAACTATTTTGGTCCTCGCCCAATCTTAGGCTCTAATGGTGGCGAAACCCTCAGAATTGGCACCAGCCATTACTCACTAACGGATTCTTTTACCGTGGTTGAAAATAATTATTTTGATCGCTGCGATGGCGAAGTCGAAATTATTTCAGTCAAATCGGGTAAAAACCGTATTCAAAATAACGTATTTTATGAATCAAGAGGCACATTAACCTTAAGGCACGGTAACGGTAATATTATCGATAGTAATGTGTTTTTGGGTAATGGCGTTGAACATACTGGCGGGATCCGCGTGATTAACCGCGATCAAACCATTACTAACAACTATCTAGAAGGCTTAACCGGCAATCGATTTGGCAGTGGTTTTACTATTATGAATGGCGTGCCAAATTCATCAATTAATCGCTATCATCAGGTGGTTAACGCCAATGTTAATAACAACAGCTTTATTAATCTTGACCATATTGAGCTGGCCGCGGGCAGTGACAGCGAACGTTCAGCAGTGCCACTAGACAGTAAATTAAACCACAATCTGTTTATTAGCCCAACCGCGCCATTTACTTTATACGATGATATTAGCGGACTTAGCTTTAACGACAACCTGAGTAATTTTGCGACCAAAACGTTAAGCCCATTCATGGCTAAAGGTATTCGTTCACAAGATATCACCATGAAACGCGCTGCTAATGGCTTGTTATACCCAAGTGATGAAAATTTTGCAGCATATGGTGCCAGTAAAAAACTGACCCCTACATTAAAGCAAGATACCGGCACATCTTGGTATCCAAAAGCAGAGCCTACTGTCGCATTTCAATCTGGCAACACCATCAAGGTTAGCGCCAGTGACGATGAATTAGCAAGCGCAGTTGAACGAGCTCAACCAGGCGATATTTTATTACTCAGTGATGGCAAATATAACATCAGCAGAATACTGGCGATCAACAAAACGTTAAGCTTTAAAGCCGCTAATGCTCACCAAGCAATAATCAGCTTTGAACGCCCTAGTCTATTTGAAATTCAAGACAATGGTAGTTTGCAACTCGATGGTCTAGTCATTACGGGTTTAAATAGCCCTGACGCTGCCGGTAATAGCGTGGTAAGAACCCGCAAATGGGGCATGTTAACGAATTATCGTTTTGAAATGACAAACAGCATTGTTGAGCAACTCAATGTGAATCATTCATTTCACTTTTTCGATTCGGGCAGTCGCGCCTTTGCAGATAGTATTAATGTCAGCAATAGCCAGTTCCGCCATATTAGCGGGGATTTATTTCGCCTCGACAAAGAAACCGACGACCTAGGAATTTATAACACCGAATACCTCATATTGGACAATAACCAGTTTGACGATATTGAAGGTGCTATTGCCTCGGTATACCGCGGTGGAACGGATGAGAGTACCTTTGGTCCCCATGTATCGGTAACCAACAATGTGTTCACTAAAGTCGGTCAAGGTAAGCGCAATAAAACAGGCGCGTCACTGAAGTTACATGGGGTTCAAATGAGCCAAATAGAGCACAATAAATTTAACGACAGTGCCGCTATTATTGTTGTTCACACCGTCGGTGAACCACAAACCCGCATTACGCATAATCAGTTTACTAATACACCTAGCCCACAAGTAACGGAGTTAGTTGCAATAGGTAAACACACTGCAGATATCAACAATAATAAAGTGCAAAAATTATGAATAACTTCAATATAGCCGCAGGCGTAAGCCCGATGACGCGTGTCATTAAGCAAGTAGGAAAAATAGCGCTATTGGCGTCAATGACGTGCGCTATTTCATTACCCGTTATGGCTGCGCAACATCCAAACTTAGTCATAAACCAGCAAGATGTGGCAGCCATGAAACAAGCCATCACTCAACCTGGGACATTTCAAAATGCTTTCAATGCCACACAGAATAGTGTCGATAAAGGACTGGTTCAGCCAATTGAAGTACCAGTACCCAGAGATGCCGGTGGTGGTTATACCCACGAAAAACACAAAAGTAATTACCAACAAATGTATGACACGAGCATTATTTATCAGCTGACTGGTGATAAAAAATATGCCACATACGTTAAAGACATGCTGTTGCAATATGCCACACTTTACCCAACGCTACCTTTGCACCCTATGCGTAAAAGTAACAATGAAGGTAAACTTTTCTGGCAAGGACTCAATGAAGCAGTTTGGTTGGTACACACCATTCAGGCGTACGACTTTATCTATGATGCGTTAACACCTGCAGAACGTAATACCATCGAAACGGGTGCAATAATACCCGCTGCACTCTTTTTGTCAGAACAATCGCCGCACACCTTTAATAAAGTTCATAACCACGGCACTTGGGCCACTGCTGCGGTTGGCATGAGCGGATATGTACTCGATAAGCCACTTTGGGTTGAACGTGCTTTATACGACTTAAATCTCGCCAAAAAAGGCGGTTTTATGCGTCAGTTGGACGAATTGTTTTCACCAGACGGTTATTACAATGAAGGGCCATATTATCAACGTTATGCATTAATGCCATTTGTGACGTTTGCTAAAGCTATTGAGCAAAACGAACCGCAGCGTAAGATTTTTCAATACCGTGACGGTATTTTACTTAAAGCCATTACCAGCACAGTTGAACTCAGTTATAACCAGCTGTTTTTTCCCCTTAACGATGCGATTAAAAGCAAAGGCATCGACACTATTGAACTCGTCAACGGCGTCGCCATTGCTTATGGTCTCAACGGCGATCCACGTTTATTAGATATTGCACAGCAACAACACAATATTTTATTAACGGGTGATGGGCTTAAAGTTGCACAAGGGTTAGACAATAAACTACAACAGCCCTTTCCATTCGTTTCGACATTATTCCGTGATGGCCAACAAGGTGATGACGGTGCATTAGTGGTTATGCGTCAAGGTAAAGCAACCGACCAAGCCATTGTATTTAAAGCGACTGCGCAAGGTTTAGGTCATGGCCATTTTGATAAGTTAACCTGGCAGTTTTACGATGCTGGTAATGAAATCGTATCCGATTATGGCGCTGCACGTTTTCTAAATGTTGAGGCAAAATTTGGTGGCCGTTATTTACCTGAAAATGAATCATGGGCTAAACAAACCATTGCCCATAACACTTTAATTGTTGACGAGAAAAGTCATTTTAATGGCAAGCTTAAAGCGGCTAACAAAAATAACCCTACATTACACTTCTACTCAGCAAAGCAAGACCTCACCATCGCGTCGGCTTCTATCGATACCGCTTATGATGATGTCGCATTTAAGCGCACTCTCGCCTTAGTCAACATCAAGCAACGTGATGCGGTAATTGGCATCGATATAATGCGTGTTACAGCTAACAAGCCACATCAATACGACTTACCCGTGCATTATCAAGGGCAATTAATCGATACCAACTTTGACAGACAGGCATCCTTGACTCAATTGTCTGCTTTGGGTACCGAAAATGGTTATCAACATCTATGGTTGTTAGCAACTGCTAACCTAGCCAAAGACAAAGCCGCTAATAAACTGGCTAAAGTCACTTGGTTAAATGATAACGGCCATTTTTATACCCTTAGCACGTTAGTTAATACTAACTTTAACAACGCCACTGACGAGCAAATGTTATTCACCCAATTGGGTGCCAACGATCCGGATATGAACTTACGCCAACAGCAGTCGTTCATTCACCGAGTGAATGCTACTAATCATACTTATGTCAGCGTGATGGAGCCACACGGCGAGTACAACCCATCAAAAGAATACACCTTAGAAGCCACCAGCAGTATTGCTGAGCTGATTCATCATCAACAAGCTGATCTAGAAGCGGTGCAAATACGCTTTACCGATGGACAACAATATCTATTAGCAATCAACCACGCAGATATCGCTGTGACTCAAGAAACTCAAAGTGTCATTAGCGTCAATGGGGTGCAATACCCATTTAGCGGACGCGCCGAATTATTAGACATTAAAGAATTCAAGTAACACAAAATTAAAATAAAAAGGAATAAACACCATGCAGCAAAGTGAACATTTTTCATTTGGGGAACAAACAGAAATCGAAGATATTGGCGGAGGGTTAAAGCGCCAAATGCTTGGATTTAATCATGAACTCATGGCAGTAAAGATTTGGTTTGATAAGGGAGCAGAAGGCTATGTGCATGCTCATCGCCATTCACAAGTATCTTATGTGGTAGAAGGTGAGTTTCATGTCAATGTCGATGGCGTGATTAAGGTGCTAACGGCTGGAGACAGTTTCTTTGTGCCACCTCATGTAGACCATGGTGCAGTTTGCCCAACTGGCGGCATTTTAATTGATACCTTTAGCCCGGCTAGAGAAGATTTTGTTGAGGGTTTAGCATGAAAAAAGTTCCCCTTAAATTGAAGCACCTACGTTGGCTTGTTGTCAGCTTAGTGGCACTCGCTACTGTCATTAACTATATCGACCGATCTGCCCTTGCCATTATGTGGCCAGGCATTGCAGAAGATTTAGGTTTAGATAAAAGTGATTATGCCAACATTATTACGGTGTTCATGATCTCATACGCAATTGGTCAGTCTCTTTTTGGTAAGATATTTGATGCTATTGGTACACGCTTAGGTTTTTTACTATCCATTGTAGTGTGGTCGGTCTCAATCGCCCTCCATGCTGTTGCAGCAAGCGTTACCTCATTTGCTATTTTTAGAGCCATGCTCGGGCTAGGTGAAGCGGGTAACTGGCCTGGCGCAACCAAAGCGAATGCTGAATGGTTTCCGATTAAAGAACGCGCTCTAGCACAAGGCATCTTCAATGCTGGTGCGTCTTTAGGCTCGATTATCGCCCCACCATTAATTGCTTTTTTGTATGCCTTTTTAGGATGGCAGGCAACCTTTATCGTCATTGGTAGTTTGGGTATTCTTTGGATTTTACCTTGGTTGATTGTTTATAAATCATCACCAGACTCACATCCATGGATCACTGAAGAAGAACGCCAACATATCTTAACCGGACAACGATGCACTTCAGAAAAACAACAGGACAAAGAATACGTGCCCACTATGGGACAGTTATTACGCCACCGTCAAACTTGGGGAGTGATTGCAGCACGTTTCTTTATCGACCCTATCTGGTGGTTATTTGTTGCTTGGCTACCATTGTATTTAAACGAAAAATTTGGCTTTGATGTTAAACAAATTGGCGCATTTGCTTGGTTACCTTATGTCGGAGCTGCCATCGGAGCATTATTTGGTGGCTGGTTTAGTGGCCACTTGATGAGCCGAGGCTGGTCGGTGAATAAAGCCCGTCGTAGTGCAATTGTCTTAGGTTGTATGGTTATGCTGCCAGCACTGTTACTGACATCTCTTGCTGCAACGCCTTGGATGGCAATGGGCCTTATAGCGCTTATCTTATTTGGTTTTCAAACCGCTATTGGCAACGTTCAAACATTACCAAGTGATTACTTCTCCGGTAAAACTGTCGGAACCTTAGCTGGTATTAGTGGTACATCGGCAGTATTAAGTGTAATTATCACCATCCAATTAGTGCCAATGATGACCAAAGGCGGTGACTATACGCCATTCTTTATTTTAGGTGCGGCGTTAGTTCCACTAGCATTAATTTCGTTGTGGTTAGGCGGAAAAATTGAACCGGTAAAAAGGAAGGCATAACCGTGAAGAGTCTGTATTTATTTGGTGAGTGTATGGTCGAATTACAGCGTGTAACGGCCACCAGTTTACAGCAATCTTTTGCTGGTGACGTGTATAACACTGGGGTTTACCTTAAACGCACCTTTAGTGATATTAACACCCACCTAGTCACAGCCATTGGCCAAGATAGTTTTAGCCAGGCCATGTTGCAGCGCTTTGAAGATGAAAAAATTAATACTGATATGGTCTTTCAAAGCACCGACAAAATTGCCGGTCTGTATGCAATACAAACCGACAGTAAAGGCGAGCGCAGCTTTACATACTGGCGCAACGATTCAGCCGCCAAGCAAATCATGCAATTTATTGACGATGCAGCCATCAGTAAAATATCTCAGGCAGATATGGTGTTTTTTTCGGGCATTTCTTTAGCAGTAATTAATGAAGAAGATCGCGACGCATTTTGGTTACTGATTAAACAATGCAAGCAAGCAGGTGTCAGTATTGTATTTGACCCTAACTACCGCGCAAGAATGTGGCACAGTCCAGACCAGGCAAAGGCACAGTTTGATATTGCGTTTAGTGTGGCCGATGTCGTACTGCCAGGTGTTGATGACTTTAATCAACTTTACGGTATTAGCTCCGTTGAAGACATTATTGCGTTCTGCCAGCCTTACGACATTAACGAGCTGGTGATAAAAAATGGTGAAAACGGCATTAATTATCTGATTAATGGCCAGCAACAGCATTTCTCAATCACACCAGTAACGAATGTTGTCGACACCACATCAGCGGGTGACTCATTTAACGGGGTGTATTTAGGCGCACGCTTAACTGGCGCAGATATCAGCACAGCGATAAAATTAGCCTCTCAAGCAGCAGGATTTGTGATCCAACATAAAGGTGCCATTGCACCTAAAATTGAGTTTCATCAATTTATTGAACGTCAAAAATTAATGATGCAATAACAGCTAAAGAGTCATCTTTTGTCGCTTGTAAAAAGGCTTGATAACACTGAGTTATCAAGCCTTTTTATTTGCTAAGAAAAAGTAATATATCGCCTGTTGAGCCATTCGTGTTTTAGCTTCAAAACAAGTAATATTACTGAATCATTTCGATAATTTACCCTATTAAAGCAATAAGAAGACATTGAACATGGACTATTTAGCCATCAATAAACACGCATGGAACCAGCGAACCCAAATCCACCTCGACTCAACATTTTATGACTTAGAGGCATTTATCCAAGGTAAGTCATCATTAAACCCCATTGAACTTGAACAAGTCGGCGATGTGCACCACAAAAGCCTGTTGCACCTACAATGCCACTTTGGACAAGACAGCTTATCGTGGGCAAGGCTTGGCGCCAATGTCACTGGCGTAGATTTATCAAGCGAATCGATTGCAACTGCAAAAAAGCTGGCTGCTCAATTACACTTACCAGCAACATTCATCAACAATGACATCTATCAATTTGGTGATCACAATACCGAGCAATATGACATCGTATTCACCTCTTATGGGGTGTTAGCTTGGTTACCCGATTTAACTCGCTGGGCGCAAACCATTGCAGGAGCATTACGTCCAGGCGGTGAATTTCATTTGGTTGAGTTCCACCCTTTTAATGATGTGCTGTGTGGTTATGGCTACTTTCCACAGACACAACCGGATATCGAAGATGAAGTCACCTACACCGAAAACCACAACGACCAAATTGAAACGGTAGTCACTTGGCCGCATCCGATAAGCGAAGTTATTAGCGCACTTATTAGTGCAGGACTCAGTATCGAAGCGTTTAACGAACACCCTTACAGTCCCTACAACTGCGTTGAAGGTTTGGAGTTTGTGGTAGGCAAAGGTTACCAGCTAAAACATCAAGACCACCTCATCCCACTTATTTACTCTATTAAAGCAAGTAAAGTGGGATAAGTACTAGCCTGAAGCTTGTTTACAGCGGGCTCAAATATCGGTTTTAGTGGATGACTGTTGATGTGTTGAAGGCGGTGCAAATAATATCCGTAAACGTTGTGTTAGCGATAATTGCGCTTGGGTAACATCACCCCACATGTCGCGCCATTCACTAAACGTTACCACTAACGGATTAAAACTGTTTACCGGTTTGGTAATACCGTACACCACAGTTTCATTTTCAGGCTCAAACGTACCAAACATTTTGTCCCATATAATCAGCACACCGGCATAATTTTTGTCGATATATTGTGGGTTACGTCCATGATGCACACGATGATGGGACGGTGTATTGAAAATCAATTCTAACGGTCCTAACGATTTAATCGCTTGAGTGTGAACAAAGAACTGCAATCCAAGGTTGAGCAACACCGCAAACACCACCCAGTTAGGATCAAAGCCAATCACCACCAGCGGTAACCAAAACAACCACATGCCTGCCAACGGGTACATTAAGCTTTGTCTAAAGGCGGTGCTGAAGTTCATGTTTTCTGAGCTGTGATGCACCACATGTGCAGCCCACATCCAACGGATACGATGGCTAGCGCGATGAAACCAGTAATAACAAAAGTCTTGCGCAATGAGCAATAAACCAAAAGTGAATAATGTCATTTCGATATCAAATAAGCGCCAGCCAAAAAAGTGTAAGTAGATCGTTGCAATCAATAAGCCCGCGATAATATCCGCCACTTGATGCATGCCAGCCAATACAAAATTACACAATACTTCGGCAGGACGATATTGAGCATTACTCGGTAATCGCTGGGCGCGAACACCAAACCACCATTCCAGTAAAATGCAGCCGAAAAAAATCGGGGCTAACACCAGTAATAACCACTCTGGGTGAGCTATCAGTAAATCCATGTCCATATGTTATCCATTTCTATTTATTATTATTGAGTCAATGTTTGTACTAGTGGTTCACTATTTCTGGTTCCTAATCAAAGTGCTCTTTTGGCGAAACCCATTTGAGTAAACCGCTTTAATAATCCGTTTTTAATAGGCCGTTTTTAATAGGCCGTTTTTAATAGGCCATTTTTAATAGGCCGTTTTTAATAGGCCATTTTTAATAGGCCGTTTTTAATAAGCCATAGACTAAAAAGGTCACTAATCTAGTCGACACCGTTAATCGTCATCACCATTTGGCAAAATGATCTTCTGTTAATCCTAGCTGGTTAGTTAACTTATATTGATTACCATTGTTGTCGCAAATCACTCCGCTAAAGTAGCCAATGTATTGTCTAAAGTTGTTTTTTAACCAGATTAAATTGAGCTTTTCGCTGCGTTGATTTAACGGCCTAAAATGCAAATCGACATTGCCATCATTAGTGGTGATATGCCACACATCTTGTTGTGAGTGTCGATTAAAATCAAACTGTGCCCCGCCCAGTATATGGCGTTGGCCATTTATCCACATCACATTTTCTGTTTGACCCGTTTCATTAACGCCAGCGGCTAAATTCAACCCAATAATCCCGGCGTCAGTTTTGGCATTCATTGAAGCCCAGCGCCAACTGGTTTCGCGGCGCATAAACCCAGCCGAAAAGTCATAACCTGCAAGCGCATATTGTAAAGGCTGCGGTTCATGATGAATAGTTAATTGCCCTGTTACGGCCAAGCCATTGTGCTTTTGAGTATAGGTCCAACCGTTATAACCCGTTGGGGTACACAAACTGATGGGTAAACTCAACGGCGCAGGTTGAATACGTAAATTGGCTTGTATGTCTGCAAGGTTAATCTCGACTTGCCATTGTCCGTCGACAATATTGATAACAATACCTTTGTGTTTACGGCCAATTTCGGCGCGCCCACGCTTAGGAGAGTCACTTAGCTGGCAGCCAAACCCGAATGGCGTTAGCCATTGCGTTTGTGTCAGCTTGTTAGTTTTAATGTCATAAAGGTAGCAAAAACCATTGGCGACATAACGAATATCGGCAATCGCCAGGGCGATAATATAATGAGGAGTGATAATACTAACGAATTGGAATTGTTTAAAATCAAAGTACTTAGCCATTGCCGATGCAGGCTTGTCCATTACCGTCGAATAAGCAAACTGATTAACATTGAGTGAATCAACAATCCCATCAAAAATGCCAAACACAGGCTGGCCGTTGACATTAATCAATTTATCAGGAGCCAATTGCGGCTGTTTATGTTGCATTACATTACCTACATCATGTTGTTTATCAAACTTAAGTTACATATCACTAACCTGAATTGATCAGTCATTAATGTCAATAACCAAGTATATGGTTGCCGTATTATCCCATTAAAATGACGTTAAAATGACGTTAAAACCAGATATTAATAAGTGATGACGCCTGCATAACTTGTAATGGGCATCACTCTAGTTCTCTTTATAACAACATAACCTTAGCGATACTGGAAACCCAGACAAATTCTGGTATCATTTATCTACCTTTTACTGGTTATTGTTGTCTCATGAAGTTATTGATCCCTATTTTACTGTCTACATTATTGTTATCGGCTTGC
The DNA here is from genome assembly GCF_040309945.1 of Shewanella sp. AC34-MNA-CIBAN-0136. Classification (NCBI taxonomy): domain Bacteria; kingdom Pseudomonadati; phylum Pseudomonadota; class Gammaproteobacteria; order Alteromonadales; family Shewanellaceae; genus Shewanella; species Shewanella sp. AC34-MNA-CIBAN-0136. Next base: position 115,066 of record NZ_JBEOPJ010000015.1, read on the forward strand.
GCAAGTTATGAACCGACTCATGTTGGTCTTAATCCCACGCTGGGTCCGATTCAGTTACAAACTGAAGTCGATTTCCCTGTACTGGTCGACACCATCGATACTCGCGAAGCAAGCTTTGTGGTGCGCTTTAATGAAGAAGGCAAATCACCAAGATTAGTCAGCGCCAGTGAGCCCATCCGTCAACAGTTGGATACACTGTTCCGTAATGGCATGAACAAAGCCGGTTATGTTATTGACCCTGCCGCACGCAATTCAGTGCAGTTTCAGCTAAATTACTTGTTAGCTGACGTCACGGATACCACGTTCAGTTACGAATCAAAAACACGTTTAGTTATCAATGTATTGGCTAAAAACTCACAACAAGAGTTCACCAAATCCTATAACGCTAATGGCTATTTAAAAGGCCCGTTAAGCCCAGATTTTGCCACCCTTGAATTAGATATCACCAAACTCGTTGATAAGCTCACCACTGAAATTCTTAACGATGAAGAGTTACACCAATTTATTCAACGTTAATCCAACCCGCTTTATCAGGTATTGGCATCGAGAGATGCCAATAAAAAAGGACGTCACATTATGTTGAAATGGTTATCCACTTGCCTACTGTTATTGACCAGCTTAAGTTCCAACGCTGCGGTCGACATTCAAAAAGACACTTTATATCCGCAAGTAGAGTTGGACACCTCTATGGGGAAAATAGTGGTTGAGTTAGATCGCACTCGTGCACCGCTTACCGTAGATAACTTTTTAACCTATGTGGTTAAAGGCGAATATGACAATACTATTTTTCATCGTGTGATTGCCGAATTTGTGGTGCAAGGTGGCGGGTTAACCACTAAATTAGAAGAACGCCCTTCGCTAGAGCCTGTTGTAAATGAGTCAGGTAATGGTTTATCAAACTCCCTTGGCACAATTGCCATGGCTCGAGATAACGATCCTCATTCAGCAACACGTCAGTTTTACTTCAACCTAGGTGACAATAAAAAATTAGACCCTTCTAAACGTCGTTGGGGCTATACCGTTTTTGGTGAAGTGACTCAGGGGATGGATATATTAGAAGCCATTTCATTGGTACCAACTGAACATAACACCACCCTAAATTGGCCCGATTTTCCGGTTAATACTGTCATGTTGAAAAAAGCGACTCTACTGCCTCGCTAATATCCCACTAATCGCCTATACCTACCGATGGTCATGTTAATGCATGCCATCGGCATTTATGTTGTCTCCAACAATGTCATATTGGCCAGTCTTATCTCGGTCAGTCTTATCTCGGTCAATATTATCTCAACCAGTTTTAGCTCGATTAATTGGTCCAAACTTGCTCAATATTGTGACGTCATAAATTGTTACCCTATACATTTTTACTAGCTGATAAATCAACTAAATAGCACTATTGAATGACTGAATCGACACTTTTTTAAGCTTTTGACTATCGACAGCTAAATTAACGTCTATACTCTATTTGACCCATTCACCTAGTTAGCTGCGCAATTCTTCGCAACCGCATTTCGAATATTCAAGGACGCAATTATGATGACGGCTAATGATTTTATTGAAACAAAAGCACCACAACTTGCCTATTTTGGTAAAGCTTTTTTAAATAACCAATTAGATTACCAAGAGATACAGCTCTATATGTGGGATGTGCTGGAAGAGTGGCAATTTATATCAAATAATCCCATCCAATTAGCCGAACAACCTAGCGATACCGAGAAAGTGTTTTGGCACTTGTTGTATTGCTTCGATCATTGGTCTGGTTGGGCAATTAAAGGCAACCAATACTTACGCCAGCAAGTTCATGAATGTTGCGACTACATTAATATTGGCGGCAATGTGCCACAAAGTTGTATTGGTATCAGACCTTAAGGCGATTATCTTAAATCTGCTCTGAATGCTAATTTAACCTCAAACTGACTGAATAATCTTTTAGAATGGCTTGAACCTAAACCCCTTGCAACATAAGCTAGAGCCATTCTCCTTTATCCAGTTGTCTTATGTCGGTTTTCTTGTCTCGTACCCGTGAAGCGTTATCGGTTTACTACCACAAACGAGTATTTATTTTACTCTTGCTGGGGTTTTCTGCCGGCTTACCATTAATGTTAGTCTTTTCGACCTTAAGTTTTTGGTTACGTGAAGCTGGCATCGACCGAGCGGCGATTGGTTATTTTAGCTGGATAGCACTAACGTATGCATTTAAATGGGCGTGGTCGCCATTAGTCGATCGTATGTCATTGCCCTTTTTTACCCGTTTTTTAGGACGACGACGCGGATGGATGCTGTTCGCACAACTGTGCTTAGTCGGCGCCATACTCGGTATGTCTGTTAGCGATCCAGTGGTCAATCTTGAACGTTTGGCCTTATGCGCCCTACTTTTGGCATTTGCCTCCGCCACCCAAGACATTGTCATTGATGCTTTTCGGATTGAATCCGCCCCTGAAAAAATGCAAGCAGCGCTTGCTGCAGCGTACCAAGTCGGTTATCGCAGTGCGATGATCATTGCCACAGCAGGCGCATTAACCATTGCAGCTTGGGTGTCTCCTGGCGATGATGCTTACAACTTAGAAGCTTGGCAAACAGCTTACTTTGCCATGGCGATGTTAATGGGCATTGGTATCATTACCACGTTATGTGCCAAAGAACCGCAGGTCGATACCAAACAGGCTGACGATAAAGAACGCCTATTAAGAGCCGAGTTTGCTGCCAAATACCCTGCTAAAGTCGCTGGGGCATTAGCCTGGTTATACAGCGCTAGCGTATTGCCTTTTATTGACTTTTTTAAGCGTTATGGCAAAAGCGCTATTCTGATTTTGTTGTTAATCTCGTGCTATCGCATTTCCGATATTGTCATGGGTATTATGGCAAATGTGTTTTATGTTGATATCGGGTTTAGCAAAGAAGAAATCGCTTTTATCAGTAAAGTCTATGGTTTGATCATGACCTTAGTCGGCGCCGCTTTTGGTGGTGTATTATTGATGCGTTATGGCACCATGAAGATTCTATTCTTGGGTGCCTTATTAGTCGCGGTCACTAATCTGTTGTTTGCTTGGCAGGCGTATATTGGTTATAACGTACCGTTTTTAACCTTGGCCATATCGGTAGATAATTTTAGTGCTGGTATCGCAACCGCAGCGTTTATCGCTTATTTGTCCAGCTTAACCAGCAGTGGATATAGTGCGACACAATATGCGTTATTGTCTTCGATAATGTTACTATTTCCTAAATTTATCGCAGGGTTTTCGGGCTTGTATGTTGATGCTTTTGGTTACATCAATTTCTTTATTGCTGCGAGTTTAATTGGCTTTCCGGTGTTGCTATTAGTGGTGTTGGTGAATCGATCGCAAAACCAAAATTTAAAATAAAAGTGAGGTAATAGAAAAATTACTGATGTGGCAAAATCATCTTTTTAGCTAACCTAACTTGATTAAAATTAGCATAGCGACACCAACACAACCTTGTAATACTTTATCTGATGGCATTTTTAAATCACAGTTTTTATTAATCAAAAAGTGTTTCATCACAAAGCCGAAATGATAAACAGACTTGACAGTACTCTCTTCAAATCGGTCTTATCACTAAGCCTCGCCCAACTGGCTGAAATGAAAAATATGTTTACCTTAAGACTATTTGTTGTATGGTAATATTCAGCAGATAAATATGTGTAGGGTTAAGAGATTTTTGACTGACTTGTGGAGGGCGTTCTACTAGGACACCAGCTTGGTTCAGACGATAAAACAACAAAGCGCTGCATCATAGTGTTTGAACGGATAAATAATGATTCAACTTTACTCCTTACCTTTAATTGTCTGCTCTAGCATCAGCTTTATTCTAAGCTTGTTTTTCATGCTGCTATATCATCGTCTGAAATCACGTCACGAAGAACAAGTGTACTATTACTTGATTTTTTCGCTATCAGCATTGTTAAGTAGTGTCTTTTTAGCAGCCTTTGCGATCCTCATTAATTCTTCTGAAAATCTCGATTATCTCAATATATCCAACCGAGTGACCATCATTACTGCAATGTTCACCATTGTGATTGGCCTGCATTTCTTTGTCGCATTCTTTGAATATAAAGCCCCTGTGCTACTCAAATTATGCTATGCCATATGTGGCGTCTTTTCTTTACTAGCCTTGGTACCAAATCAATATTTTCTAGCCAAAGAGTATTATGCCACCTCAACATATTACACCGGCCTGGTATTTGGTCCTTTATTCCAGCTGTGGGGGATCTGGATACTGTTATTAGCAGGATACTGTATCGTTATTCTTACTCGGATCTATGTGCGTCAATACAAAAAGAAAAATAATTCTCTTGGCACAGTGCAATTACTTTTAGGGGCTACGAGCATATGGATGGTAACTGGCGTAGCTGATACCTTAACAGGAATACAAGTTATTGATCTGCCGCCCTTAACATGGGTTGGTTCTTTTTTAGTAACATGCTGCAATGCTTGGATTCTAGTCCTTCATATTGACGATCTTTATGAGCAAAGGCGACAGTTAAATAATCGTCTTATGTATGATCATCTTACTCAGGCTTTCTCACGCAGCTACTTTGAATTCCGTTTGACCGAAGCCATTAATAAAATGTCGAGAAACCATTCAATTAAATTACACCTATGTATATTTGATATAGACAATTTTAAAACCATTAATGATAGTTATGGACATATAAACGGAGATGAATTACTCAAAGCAATCGCAACTATTGTCAAAGAGAACATTCGCCCCATTGATTGCTTTGCTCGTTTGGGCGGAGATGAATTCGTTCTTCTACTTATTGACTTAGATGATCAGCACGCTTATGAGATCGTTGCACGGATCAAAAAGAGTATATTTGAAACCACATTTGGGCTAAGCACACTGCAATTTAGTGCTTCATGTTCTTTTGGGATGGTGAGCTCAGGGGCTGAAAACTTAGTAAGTAAAAATCTATCAAAACAACTATTATCTAAAGCAGATGAAGCCCTCTATATCGCCAAAAATCAAGGAAAGAATACAATTAGAGTGTTAAATCTATCGGCATCAGAAGCACTGATGACCTAGCGTGCTGGAGCAAGAAACGATTGATAATATTTATTATGTATCTATTTAGTCATGGACTCCTATCAATGCTAAGAAGCTATGCAGAATCTGTTACAGAGTCGAACACATTGTCATTCATGATGTTGTCCCCCCATACAATGTACGCTAATCAAAATTGAATATAAGCAAAACAAACTAACGCAAACATTACTTCCCAAAAAAGCCGATAGGGTTTCCCTTATCGGCTTTTTGTCTCTACAGAACTTGCCTGTGGAGAATTTATCACTTCAGGATTAGTCTCTGAAGTTGTCGAACTGGAATGGTTGTCCGAGTTCTGATTCTTTGGCTAGACGCATGACCGCTTGTAGGTCATCGCGCTTTTTGCCAGTGATGCGTACTGAGTCGCCTTGAATAGCGGCTTGCACTTTAAGCTTGCTGTCTTTGATGGCTTTAACTAGCTTTTTAGCAATCAGTGAATCGATACCTTGCTTAAAATTAACTTTTAAACTGAAGGTTTTGCCACTGTGAACCGCTTTGTCATCGACTTCCATTGACGACGGATCGACGTTGCGTTTACTCAACTGAATACGCAAAATATCAACGAGCTGCTTACAAATAAAATCATCTTCCGCTTTTAGCGTGACAACGTTGTCTTTGTATTCAATTTCAATTTCTTTACCACGTAAATCAAATCGGCTAGCCACTTCACGGCGAGAGTTTTCTACCGCGTTACGTAATTCTTCTTCATCAACTTCCGACACAATATCCATAGATGGCATGTTGCTTTCCTCTTTGATTCATCACATTTATATACGGCTATTTTACACTAGGAGTCATTAACAGGATAGTGGAGTACACTTAGGCTCTATTAAACCGATTATCGTGCGCTAATATCCCATTGATTAACAAAATATCATTAACCAGCTATTTTAAATGATAATGTAGTTAAAACGCCCATTCTATTGAGTTTTACGACTATGGGTTTGTCATTATCAATAGTAAAAACGGCCCTTTTTGAACAATTGTTACTTTCTATAGAGGTTAATTAGTGACAATTTTAAACAGGTTTCTTATTATTAGCGATATTCTCATTTCACAAGGCTGATGTTACGCTCGTGATCACTTATAAAAACATTTTTAAACTTGCGTTAGTTGTTGCTGTGATAGTGACTAGCTATCTTGTTTTTTCAAAACCAAGTTACCCGCAAACGTTCGCCCATATGGATAAAGTGGGCCATTTAGGCAGTTTTTTAGCCCTTTCATATCTAGCACATTACGCTTTTAAACCGCGTTGGTATTTTTTGTGTACCTCTTTGGCAGCCTATGCAGTGTTAATTGAATTGATTCAATCTCGCTTACCTTACCGCAGTGCATCAGCTGCCGATGTCATTGCCGATTTTGTCGGGATTGCATTATTTTACTTATTGCACTTTTCTATCAATAAGTACCGTAAATTAAAAGCGAATCGTTAATACCTCATGGTAAGAACATCAGCGTTGCCAGCGTCATCCACACACGACAATAATGCTCTTATTGCCGTTTTAGGTGCAGGTGCGATTGGGCAATTGATGTATCATAAATTGAGTGTTAATACCCAAGAAACTCAAGTAAACGAGGTGATGTTGATTGGCAGAGATAAGCAGACTCGCCATCAACAATTGCGTTTTATTGACCACACCCAACACACCCATGAAGCCTTAGCGACTATATTGGGAACAGATGATAACCGCTTAGCGCGAGTTGAATTACTGTTTGTGTGTGTTAAAGCCTATCAAGTCGAGCAAGCGCTTTTACCTTTATTACCGAAACTGTCGCCTCAATGCCATATTGTATCACTCCATAATGGTTTAGGGCCGCACTTACCTGTTGCTGCAGCCCTTATGCGTTATAAGGATATGGGCTTAACCTTAGGCACCACTTCACAAGCGGCGTTGAAGTTAAGCCCGTGGCAGGTGAAGTACAGTGGTTTGGGTGTGACTCAGCTAGGTCATTATTGTGGCTCTGTTATGTCGGCAGCATTAAAGACATGCTTAACTCGTCTACATAGTGACAACCAACCGATTGAGTGGCATCAACCTGTATTACCAGTCTTGTGGCAAAAGCTGGCCATTAATGCAGTAATAAACCCGTTAACCGCGTTAAATCAGTGTGCGAATGGCCAATTGGCAGCAACAGAATATCAATCACAGATCAGTGCCATTATCGATGAGCTAGTAGAAGTGGCTAAATATGATGGCATCATATTAGATAAGGCGGCTGTCAAAGTGCGGGTTTATCAGGTGATTGAGTTAACCTCGGCAAACTTCTCATCTATGTATCAAGATGTCGCCCACAGCAGACCGACTGAAATTAATGAGATAAATGGCTACATTTGCCAGCAAGCCAAGGCGCTTCATCTTAATGTGCCCAATAATCAATATCTCGTCGACAAGGTTTTGCAATTGAGTAAATCTTGAATGCGATGCTATCACTCGCCTCAACTCAATTTAAATCATCGGGTAAGTCAACCCAAATCAAAATATTTGAACTGATAATTATTTGCTACTGGATTTAGCTCCACATGACCAAAACAGCTGCTATCGCGATTAAAATCAAACCCGCTACATCGTTAATTTTAACTTTATCTTTAAGCCAAAAAACAGCGATCATCAAGGTAAAAAACACCTCAATCTGGCCGAGTGTTTTAACATAAGGCACAGCCTGCAACGACATTGCGCTAAACCAACCAATTGAACCGATACAACTGGTGATACTAATTGATAAGGTTAATGTGGGTCGTTGCCATAACGCCGCTAAAGTCGATTTATCTTTTGCCAGCAAATAACCAATGAGCACGATTGTTTGTAAGCCAATAACCCACAGTAATACCCATGCAGCACGATGCGTAAACGGCCCTTGCAGAGTTAAACTTGCTTCGCGTACCCATAGCGAGGTCAACGCAAAAGCACTGCCACATGCAAGCCCTAATAAGACTGTTTTAACTGAAAGTTGTTTAAAACCCTGTTTACTGCTTAACAACATTATTGCTAAGCCGCCAATAACAACGCCTATCCAGCCTAATAGGGATAATTGTGTGCCGAAAAATAGCACCCCAAGTATTGCAGCGACTAATGCTTCACTTTTAGCCAGCCCGGCACCAATGGCAAAGTTTTGCATTTTAAACAGTTTAACCATCAAGCCTGTTGCTAGAATTTGCATCGATGATGCACCAATAACAAAACCCAAAAATGTCCCTGTAAACTCAGGTAATGCACTAGGTTGATATTGATGTAAACCATACAGATAACACGCAGCAATGGGGCCGGCCCAAATGAATCGAGCCAAGGTAACACCTGCAACACTGACTTCTTTACTGAGTTTGCTTTGAAATGCATTGCGCCACGCCTGCATAAACGCAGCGAGGAAGGTAAACATGATCCACATAATTAACTATTGCTCATTACATAAAAAAGCCCTGAAACTTGGTAAAAAGTCAGGGCTTATACAAGGGCAATTAGATTACTGTTTACGACCATTAAAAGACACTGATTAAATGCCTAATTGATTAAAAATCAACTTACCGCTGTTTCAGTCATTCAATGTCATTGATGGCTTACTTGCTGGTATCAATAAACTCAAAAGATTTAACCAATTCATCTACCGCTTTCATCTGGGTTAGGTATTTCTCTAATAAATGCAGTGGTAGCGCACATGGGCCATCGCATTTTGCATTATCAGGATCGGGATGGGCTTCGATAAATAGACCCGCTAAACCTAATGCCATACCACTACGAGCAAGCTCGGTTGCTTGTGCACGACGTCCACCAGCAGAATCTGCTCGTCCACCAGGGCGTTGTAGTGCATGAGTGGCATCAAATATTACCGGATAACCGGTTTGTTTCATTTCGTCCATGCCTAGCATGTCTACAACGAGGTTGTTGTAACCAAAACTACTGCCACGTTCACATAAAATAATATTGTCATTACCGGCTTCGTTAAACTTGGTAATGATGTGACGCATTTCGTGTGGCGCTAGAAACTGCGGTTTTTTCACATTGATCACTGCACCGGTTTTCGCCATTGCCACTACAAGATCAGTTTGGCGTGCTAAAAATGCAGGCAACTGAATAATATCGACAACTTCTGCAACTGGCGCACACTGATGAATTTCATGCACATCGGTTATCATCGGTACGTTAAAGGTTGATTTTATTTCTTCAAAAATACGTAAACCTTCTTCCATACCAGGGCCACGGTATGAGTTAACCGATGAACGATTGGCTTTATCAAAAGACGCTTTAAACACATATGGAATGCCAAGCTTTTGGGTCACTTCCACATAATGCTCGGCAATCGACATTGCTAAATCGCGCGACTCAAGCACATTCATACCACCAAATAACACGAACGGCTTATCGTTAGCGACTTGAACGTTATTAGATAACTGAATAATTTTTTGATCCATTTGATCCTCTTAGCGCATTACGCTGCAACAATTTGTAATAACTGACCACATAGCCATGCCATGTAAGTACCTAATGCATAACCGAATACTGCCAACAACACCCCTACAGGTGCTAATGCTGGATGGAATGCAGCAGCCACCACTGGCGCCGATGCAGCTCCGCCCACGTTTGCCTGGCTGCCCACTGCCATATAAAACAATGGCGCTTTAATGAGTTTAGCAACCAATAACATTAATCCTGCATGCACTAACATCCACACGATACCGATTAAGAAATAAATCGGCGTATCCATGACTTTAGACACATCCATATGCAAACCTATGGTTGCAACGAGAATGTATAAAAATGCCGAGGCGATTTTAGAGGCGCCAGAGGCTTCAAGATGACGCACAGGGCTAAATGAAAGTCCTAAGCCAATAGTAGTCACAATTACCACTAACCAGAAGAATTTAGAGGTTAAACTGTAATCTTCGGTCCACGGATAGTTGGCTTCAAAGAATGGCCCCAAGAAATCTGCCGCAAAATGGGCAAACCCTGTTACCCCAAACCCAACCGCCACAATTAACATGATGTCGCGAAGTGATGGAATACGTGAATTCTCGGCGTGGTACTTTTCTACTTTCTCTTTTAGTGCTTCAATTGCGGTGGTGTCTGCACCCGTTCTGGCATCAATCTCTTTAGCTTTTGATGCCATAAACAGCAGTACTGCCATCCAAATATTGGCCACGATGACATCTACCGTAACCATTACCGAGAATATCTCACCACCGACCGAATAAATCTCTTTCATCGCGGCTTGGTTTGCACCACCACCAATCCAACTTCCCGCTAAGGTTGTCATGCCGCGCCATACTGCGTCAGGACCATTACCACCTAGTAGTGATGGATCAATCATTGATACACTTAATAGCGCAATCGGTCCGCCAATAACAATCCCCAGCGTGCCGGTTAAAAACATTATCACCGCTTTAGGGCCTAAACTCAGGATGGCTTTTAAATCGACACTTAAAATCAATAACACTAAACACGCAGGTAATAAATACCGCGAAGCAACAAAATACAGTTGTGACGCATGACCATCAATCACGCCAAAAGTGTTTAGTAATGAAGGTAAGAAATAGCACAGTAGTAATGCTGGGATGTATTTATAGAATTTTTGCCAAAACGGATGGGTAGATGAACTAGTGTAAAAAACAAAACCTAAAATAACGGCGAGTATACCCAGTGCGGTGGCATCATTGCTCACCATTGCTGACGTTGTCATGCAGTGTTCTCCCTTACAAATACATTATATTTTTTGTTGTTATTGTGATTGTTATTGCGAAAATCAATGGTGATTCAAATCGCATGATTTCGCAGCAGAGCTTTTAAAACTGAGCTTGCTGGCGCCCGACTTGCGAACTAAAGCCACTTTGAGTTAACCCAAAGCAGCCTGTTCGGCAGGTAATATCACATCATTAATGATAAACCTGCATATGTTGACTGAGTTCCTTTAATTGAATCTTAACCAGTTCAATCACCGGATCATGCGGACTCAAATCAATGAAGTGTTGTAAATCAGACATGGCCACTTTAATGCAACCTAATTGCTGCGCAATAAACGCTCGCTCGCGATTAAGATGTACATCATCTGGATGCCATTGTAATAATAAATTACAGCATTCCATTGCCTGTTCAAATTTATGACTGACAATACAACCCGCTTTTAGCTCATGTAACATGCGGCTAATTAATCGTTTTAGCGTAGCTGTTTTTAGATGACTCGGCTTTAATTTAGCCGCATTACCCAATTCACCACGTACAAATGCATGCAACTGATGACGGCTAAGCTCTTCACCTGTAAGCGGATCATGATATCTAATAACATCATTCACTTGGCTTTTTAATACCGTATTACCGGGTAATAAAACCGCCTCGAGTGTTAAGTCGAGTTGCTTAGCCAATAAAATGAGTAATATTGATAACGTGGTGCTGTTACCTTGACGCTTTAACACGCAATAGCTTAAATCTGCCGCCTCAACACTAAAATAGTCATCGCGAGCACAAAAGCCTAAATCATTGTAAAACCACTTAAACAGACCTTCAAGCCGTGCTTGTTGGTCAACAACATAGTGACTCAATACCGAACCAGCCATTTCATACCATGCCCACATAGCAGGTTTAGAGGTTGAAAAGCCAAGATGTTCAGAGAGTTCAAATGCAGTTTCAGGTATCGAAACTGCATCATCAAGATGATATTTTGCCATTAAAAACCAATTAACCCATGAATACGACTTGTTTAAAATGAGCCAGTTTGGCCGCTAACACTACCCAACCTATTGCACCGATAAAAGCAAAAAACTTAAACAGTTTATTACGGTTAGATTTAAGTGCCATGATGCCTAAAGCAATGTATGCCGCAACACAGATGATTTTTTCTGTCATCCATGGATCAACAAAAGGATATTGTTTGATCATAAAGCAAAGAGTGAAGCCTGATAGTAATAAAAAGGTATCAATAACATGTGGCGCCACTTTAACAAACTTTTTTTCCATAATAGGAGACTGACGTAAATGCAAAACAAAACGCACGATAAAAAAGATCACACTCATGGCAACTAGCATCATGTGAGTATGCTTTACCGCTGGATATAAACTGTAAAATGTTTCCATTAATTAAGTCTCATTAAAAAGGTCAAAATAAAAGGTGGCTAGTCTACTCTATCAACCAGCCACATACCAATATCACGATGAGTGTTATTTACTTAGAAGGGAAACGCCGAGTAAGACAGGATTATCAATCAGCCCATTGTCCTAGCGTACATCGATCATTGCTGCCAAAGTCTCGCACTGTGGCGACATTTTGATAACCCAGCTCAATCAGTTTTTCACGAACTTTGATTGCCTGCTCATAGCCATGCTCAAGCAATAAGTAACCACCGGGAAGTAAATGAGCCCGTGCTTGCTCTGCAATGTAATACAAATCAGCATAACCTTCATTGCCTGCGGTGAGTGCACTTTGCGGTTCAAAGCGAACATCGCCTAAATGAAGATGCTCATCGGCTTCATCAATGTAAGGAGGATTAGACACAATTAAATCAAAATCGCGCTGCTCTACCGCTGAAAACCAGTCCGACTGGATAATTTCTACTTCGGTTAAATTAAGATTACCGCGATTAGCTTTAGCAAGCTCGACAGCCTCAGGCACATTATCAATGGCAGTAATTCGCCATTTTGGGCGCTCAGACGCTAGAGCCAATGCAATGGCCCCCGTTCCGGTACCTAAATCCAATACTTTGGCATTGTGACGCACAGATAAGTTCAGTGCAGTCTCTACTAAAATTTCAGTATCAGGCCGTGGAATAAGGGTGGAGTCGTTGACAATGAAGGGTAATGACCAAAACTCTCGCTCACCAATAATATGCGCAACCGGAGTGCCACTTTGACGCTTAGTAATCATCTGACTATAAGCTTTAAATTGCTCACTGGTCAGCTGCCGCTCAGGCCAAGTGTATAAAAAACTGCGATTTTTATTCATACAATGCAATAGCAATGCCTCTGCATCCACATGTGCAGATTCAGAGGTTGCAGCTAATTGTGAATAAGCCCATTGCAGGGCTTCAGCAATTGTTGAATACGAAGACTGAGTCAAGAGCACTCCTTAATCGTCAGCTAACGCTGCAAGCATGTCTGCTTGATGTTCTAGCATGATAGGTTCAAGCAAGACATTTAAATCGCCTTCCATGACTTCATTCAAGCGATATAGCGTTAAGTTGATACGATGATCACTTACGCGACCTTGTGGGTAATTGTACGTTCTAATACGTTCAGAACGATCACCACTGGCCACTAAACTACGGCGGGTTGTTTCTTCAGCGCTACGTCTTTTTTCATCTTCAACCGCTTGAATACGCGCTGCCAATACACTCATCGCTTGGGCACGGTTTTTATGTTGTGAACGCTGATCCTGACACTCAACAATAATGCCAGATGGAATATGGGTAATACGAATAGCAGAATCGGTTTTGTTAACGTGCTGACCACCCGCACCAGAGGCGCGGAATGTATCCACTTTTAAGTCTGCTGCATTAATCGAAATCGCTTCAGCCTCTGGTACTTCATGCAATACCACAACAGTACAAGCAGAAGTATGCACACGGCCTTGAGATTCGGTTTCAGGCACACGTTGAACGCGATGTCCGCCTGACTCAAACTTTAATTTGCCGTAAGCACCGTCACCACTGATTTTAACAATGATTTCTTTAAAGCCGCCATGCTCGCCTTCGTTGACATTCATCACTTCCATTTGCCAACGGTTGGCTTCACAGTAACGTGAATACATACGGTATAAGTCGCCAGCAAAAATAGCCGCTTCATCACCACCAGCACCGGCGCGAATTTCAAGAAACGCGTTGGTGTCATCGTTAGGATCTGTTGGCAATAGTAAAACTTGTAATTCATCTTCAAGCTTTTCTAGCACTTGCTTTGACTGCTTATACTCATCTTGCGCCATTTCGCGCATTTCAAGATCGTCTTCTTCAAGCATCTCTTTGGCGTAGTCGAAATCTTTTTGAGCTTGTTGAAATGCCTTAAAGCTACTCACAACATCTTCAAGTTGAGAATATTCTTTTGATAATCCACGAAAACGGTCTTGATCCGAAATCACGGTAGCATCACTGAGTAACGCTAATACTTCTTCATTACGTTCGAGCAAGCCTTCAAGCTTGCGGATAACGGATTCTTTCATTTAGCTCGCTAACCTTAGTTTTTATCTAAACCAAGCGCAGTTCTTAATTGGCCTAACGTATTCAAATCACCTTGGCGGCTTGCTGAAGTGAGCGCTTGTGTAGGTGAATGTATCAAACGATTGGTCAGCCTGTTAGCTAACTCAAGTATCACTTGTTCACTATCACTGCCTTGAGATAATTTATTCAAGGCACGTTCAACTAATTCATCTTTAATAGCCAAGCTCTGGCTGCGATATTCGCGAATACTGTCGACTGACTCTAAAGACCTAATCCACTCCATAAATAAGTGTGATTGATCTTCAGTAATTAATTCTGCTTGCTCGGCGGCTTCTTTACGTGAAGCCATGTTCTGTTCAATTATGCTATGCAGATCGTCTACAGTATAAAGGAATGCGTCGTCTAACTCACCGACTTCTGCTTCAATATCTCTTGGAACTGCAATATCCACCAACAACATAGGTTGGTGACGACGCTGTTTTAGCGCTTTTTCGACCATACCTTTACCTAAAATAGGCAAAGGGCTGGCGGTAGAGGATATCACGATATCGGCTTTAGCGAGAAAGTCTGGTATTTGTTCTAAGGTAATTGCGGTCGCATTAAACTCTTCACACATGGCTTGAGCACGTTCAATCGTGCGATTTGCCACCACCATAGAAGCAACACCATTATCTTTAAGGTGCTTAGCGACTAATTCAATGGTTTCTCCAGCACCAATGAGTAACACCTTAGTGGTGCTCAACGATGAGAAAATATGTTTGGCCATGCTGACAGCGGCAAAGGCAACAGAAACCGCGGCAGCACCGATTTCAGTGTCAGTACGCACTTTTTTAGCCACTGAGAAAGTATTTTGAAATAAACGATCGATGGTTAATGCAATAGTGCCTGCTTCTTTGGCTTTCACAAACGCTTGTTTGACCTGTCCCAAAATTTGCGGTTCGCCTAGCACCAGAGAATCTAAACCTGACGCTACCCGCATTAAATGTTTGACAGCAACTTGTTCTTCATAGGCGTAGATACACGGCATTAAATCGCTATGATCTAAACCATGATAATCTTCTAACCATTCAATAATGTCTTCCTTTTCAGCATTATTGCAATATAGCTCAGTTCGGTTACAGGTAGACACAATAACAGCCTCACCCGTGCGGGTGCGACTGGCCAAGCTTTTCATGGCATCATGAATGCGGTCTGGAGAGAAAGCGACTTTTTCACGCAAATCTACCGTGGCGGTTTTATGGTTTATCCCGATTATTACTAGGCTCATTAGACGGTATCAAGTTCTTTTCGGTGACGTTAATTAGGCTATTCTACTGAATTGGACCAACTAAAAACACAATTGGCTTAACAAAACCGAATAAATGTCTAAATTTTTATTTATTGATCACATATCTATTGTGCAAACCATTACATTAATATCACATTAATTTTGGCAAAAGCATTTTTACATAATGGCTTAAGCCCAGTATCATAAGATCATCTTAAGCAACCGCTAGGCAATCCATTGCGTTTATCTGCATCTTTATTTCATACCGCTCTCATTACCGTGTTGCTTGTCTTAGCCGGTTGTAGTGTCACTCCATCTGATGATTTCACCCCTATCGATGTGACCAACGCAGCTCAAGCCAAAGCATGGGAACTTCAAGGCAAAATTGCCGTCAAGACATCGCAAGATAAATTCAGCACCAATTTGTATTGGCTACATCAACCTAAAGCAAATGATTTACGCCTAACAACGGTATTAGGCACTACAGTATTAACCCTTAAGACAAATCAAGGTATGGCGACACTTGAAGTTGACGGCAAAACCTATCGTGACAGTAATGCACAAGATTTACTGACAGGTATTAGCGGATGGTCAATCCCGCTTGATAGCCTTCCTTTATGGATTACCGGCCAAATTGGCAGCAATGATAAAATTGTCAGCTATAATCCTGATGGCACAATTAAACAATTAATCAGTCACGACTCTGAAGCCAATTGGGTAGTCAGTTTTCTCGGTTGGCAACAACAAAGCGGCGCGCTTGTGCCTAGGTTGTTGAAGGTTGAGCGTGAAAATGTACAAATAAAAATTCAAACTAATCAATGGACAGCGGTAGCAGCCAAAACTAAATAACGTTAAATATTCAGTGCTGGCTAATCAACAAGGTAGTGAACAAAACATGACATCGACGAAATCACGCAAATCAGCGGTATCCAAAAGTTGGCCTGCTCCTGCAAAACTGAATTTATTTTTACATGTAACTGGCCAACGAGCCGATGGCTATCACGAATTACAAACACTATTTCAATTTATTGACCATTGTGACTACCTTGATTTTCATATCACAGACACACCAGATTTAATTCTCCATTCTACGATGTCCGATTCTGTCGCTAACAGCGATAACTTAATTCTTAAGGCCGCAAAATCACTTAAGCGTTACGCCCAATATCAAGGCGGTGCGCATATATGGTTAGAAAAATTGTTGCCTATGGGTGGTGGTTTAGGCGGCGGTTCATCTGATGCGGCAACCACATTAGTGGCGCTAAATGCCTTATGGAAAACCAATGTTTCACCCAGTAAACTGGCTGAAATTGGCTTAACGCTTGGTGCGGATGTCCCTGTTTTTATTAATGGTTTATCTGCGTTTGCCGAAGGTGTAGGTGAGAAGTTAATCACAGTACAACCACCCGAGTCATGGTATTTGGTTATTGTCCCTGATGTACATGTGTCAACCCAGGATGTTTTTCAACATCCTGATTTGCCACGTAACACACCAAAATTGGTTATGAGTAGTTTAATGACTCAACAATGGAGCAATGATTGTCAGAAACTGGTCACAACTAAGCACCCTCAAGTTGCCAATGCCTTAAGCTGGCTGGTAGAATATGCGCCGTCGAGAATGACCGGAACAGGTGCATGCGTGTTCGGGGAATTTACACATTCGCAACAAGCCCTTGACGCTTTAGCCAAATTACCGGCTGATATGCGAGGTTTTGTCGCAAAAGGGATGAACAAGTCGCCATTACAAATACGACTTGAGCAGCTCTAACAACATTATTTCTTCTGGGTCAGTTTTGAGTGACAACACGTAAAATTGATCTAGCCTTTAATCGTAAAGCAAACACCTGAGGTTCATAAAGTGCCCGACATCAAGCTCTTTGCTGGTAACGCTACCCCAAATCTAGCCGCCAAGATAGCCGACCGTTTATTTTGCAAACTTGGCGACGCAGTTGTAGGCCGTTTCAGCGACGGTGAAATCAGTGTTCAAATAAACGAGAATGTACGTGGTGCGGATGTGTTCATCATCCAATCTACTTGCGCACCAACTAACGATAATCTCATGGAGCTTATTGTAATGGTTGACGCGCTACGTCGTGCATCAGCGGGTCGTATTACTGCCGTTATTCCGTACTTTGGTTATGCTCGTCAAGACCGCCGTGTACGCAGTGCACGTGTACCCATTACCGCAAAAGTTGTTGCAGATTTCTTGTCAAGCGTGGGTGTTGACCGCGTATTGACTTGTGACTTACATGCTGAGCAAATTCAAGGTTTCTTTGATGTCCCTGTTGATAACGTGTTCGGTAGCCCTGTGTTACTTGAAGACATGTTGGCAAAGAAATTAGAAAATCCTGTTGTTGTGTCTCCTGATATTGGCGGTGTAGTTCGTGCTCGTGCAGTTGCCAAGCTATTAGATGATTCTGACCTTGCGATTATCGATAAGCGTCGTCCACAAGCTAACGTTGCCCAAGTAATGCATATTATTGGTGATGTTCAAGGCCGTGATTGCATCATCGTTGATGACATGATCGACACGGGTGGCACCTTATGTAAAGCTGCTGAAGCATTAAAAGAACATGGCGCTAACCGCGTGTTCGCTTATGCTACTCATCCGGTATTCTCAGGCAATGCTGCTGAAAATATTGCTAATTCTGTTATCGATGAAGTTATCGTGACAGACACGGTGCCATTAAGCCCTGAAATGCTGAAAGTGGCTAAAGTGACCCAGCTAACGATGACTGCAGTATTAGCTGAAGCGATTCGTCGCGTTAGCAACGAAGAGTCAATCTCTGCGATGTTCCGCCACTAATCATCTTTAGTGAGTGAAACAACTAAACGCACTCTTACGAGTGCGTTTTTGTTTGGTTAAACCTCGCAAAAATACTTTATATAAGTTACTTGAGAAATAAGCCGAACCACCATTACCAGATGTTCGTCATTATTGAATGGCTGATGTCTAACATTATCCGTCAAATCATTCTACAACCTTCAAGCATTCAACTCATAAGTGCATTTATTGATTGAATCAATAGCATCATCTCATCGTCCGCTTCCAAACCCAAAAACCAGACTCATCTATGCAGTCATGCTTTGCATGACTGCATTCGACTCTAGCGGATGCTGAGAATGTGCAGAATAGAATGCCTTTTGAGTGTGTAAAAAAGTATTGCCCGCAGTGATACCGGTTTGATAATCATGGCGTAAGCCCATATCTGTGCTACCCAACAATTTGCTTTGCAGATCATCATCAGCAAAAATTTGAATGATCTCGACATCATCTGGTGGATTGGCGATAAACGCGAGCTCTTGTTCGTAAGCATGTTCATGCTGAACCAAGTAATCTATGGTTTTGGGACAATAACCTGACACACAAATCCATGATTTTAATTTATGCACCCAAGCAGACTGTGCATGAAAATCTGCATTAACAGTACGAATTACCACTATTTTTCTCGCACCACGGCGATATGCTTCACGAACCGGTAACGGCGCAGCCAGTCCACCATCAAGATAAAAGTCCGCTTGAGGGTAATCATCGTCGGTATGAACTTGATTAGCTGCACTGGCGGTTAACCAGGGCGCAAGTTTAACCCCCTGTTTATATAGAAAGGGTAATGCACTTGAGGCTTTAAGCAATTCGCGCCAGTGGTCATTATCACCATTTGGGCGTAAGAAATAACCTTGTCGGTCGCGTGAATTAGTTGCGGTGATCAGTAACTCGCGTTGTCCCAAAGATTTTGCTGCTGCGGTAAAGTCTAAGGCAAAACTACCTTGAGTCGTTTTATCAAAGTACCAGTCCAAATCGACAACATTTCCGCCAACTAACCCTCGGCCCAGTTGGTAAAATCGCTTATGTCGTGATAACCCACGGATTAATCGCTTGGCATAGCCTTTTTGGCGAGATAAATAACTCGTGAGATTTTGTGAACCAGCAGATGTGCCTATGAATAAATCAAAGGGATCAAAATCATTATCTAACCACGCATCTAAAACACCAGCAGTGAATATCCCTCGCTGACCACCACCTTCAGCAATCAGTGCCATCTTGGGTTGTGATGCTTCATAAGGGTTCGTTAATGGTGTTGGTGTTAGGACGTTCATGATAAGCCTTTCTAAAAATATTCACTGCATAAGACAAGTCTAAACAACAGTAAGTAAAATAGATAACCGATAGAATCAATCGCGTTGATAGGAAAATACTATTGGTAAACAATACCGATTGTATTAATTATCTGCTTATTCAGAGTAACTTGATAGCAGATGGGATAAGGCTAAGGGGTGATTTTCTTTGAGCAGTATTAACATCAACAGGCTTCAATATGCTCAAAACATTTTGCTGAAAATATTTTGCTGAAAAAGAATAGCAAAAAGCCCGTCTATAAGACGGGCTTTTTAGAATTTGGCTGGGATACAAGGATTCGAACCTTGGAATGCTGAGATCAAAACCCAGTGCCTTACCGCTTGGCGATATCCCAATAGTATTTTTTAAACAGATATGAAGAACAATTGTGACTAAAATTTGATGGTACGGAAAGAGAGACTTGAACTCTCACACCTCGCGGCACCAGAACCTAAATCTGGCGTGTCTACCAATTCCACCATTCCCGCATCAAATTTTAACTTAGAGTATACTCTTTTTATTTCAGAGTAAACTTTGCTTTACCAGCTAACGTAAGTACAACTCACTCTACCCAGTAAATATGGTAGCAATGGCGGGACTTGAACCTGCGACCCCAGCATTATGAGTGCTGTGCTCTAACCAGCTGAGCTACATTGCCAAAGATGGCTGGGATACAAGGATTCGAACCTTGGAATGCTGAGATCAAAACCCAGTGCCTTACCGCTTGGCGATATCCCAA